>CAMDCJ010000037.1 GCA_945890035.1 Rickettsia typhi | reverse complement strand
ATCATCATGAATTTTTTCAAAAATTACTTTTTTTAACGAGCTAACCAAGGCAACATCATCAAGAAAAATTTCGATGGCGGTCGCTGAATCTTTTTGGCGAAAATGAATTTGCGCCATTTCGTAATTCATGAAAATCGTTGACGAATCATATTCATAAAGTCCGCTTGAAAAAATTCCGCCGATTCGATAAGTTTTAATGCGCGGAATAGCGCCAATTATGGTTTCATTGGTCTCGGCAGAAATTATTTTTATTTTATCGCCATTTTGTAAATTCATCGATTGAGCAATCGAAGAGCCGATTATTATAGAATCTTTTTGATTAATTGTTTCGATATCGCCTTCAACAATATTTTTAGAAATTAATTCTTTATTTTTTAAATCTTCAGCTTTAATTCCACGAATTAATCCGCCAAGATTTTTACCATTGTGAGAAAGCATGGCTTGGCTTTCAATGATTGGATTTAAATGTTTGACGCCATCGATTTGTTTTAAATCCGCAATAATTTTTTCGTAATCATGAATTTGCCCTTGACGACTGTAAATGGTAAGATGGGCGTTGATGCCAAGAATGCGATTTACTAATTCATAACGAAAGCCATTCATCACCGACATCACTATTATCAAGGTGGCAACGCCAATCATAATTCCGATAAAAGAAAAAATTGCAATTACCGAAATAAAACCTTCTTTGCGTTTTGACTTAAGATAGCGTAGGGCAATTAAGAACTCTAATTTTGAAAACATATTACGAAATGCCTTTGCTGGTTGAATATTCAAAGTGATAAACTTGGTCTGGGAAAACCAATTTAAAAATATCGTGGCAGGCGCTGGCGCATTCGGCGAAGCCTGTTAAGATTAATTTTAATTTATGTGGATAAGTAGCGATATCACCAACCGCATAAATGCCTTTTATAGAAGTTTGCATCGTTCCGCGATCAACTTCAATATGGTGCTTATTAAGATTCAGACCCCAATTGGCAATTGGTCCAAGCTCCATGGCGAGTCCAAAAAATGGCAATAAATAATCGGCCTCAATTTTTTTAATATTATTATCAAAATCTTTAACGATAACATGTGAAAGCTTGGAATCATTGCCTTCAAGTCCTTCAAGTTGAAATGGAATTACCATTTCAATTTTACCTTGAGCTTCGAGTTTTTTCATTTTGTCGGCACTTTCGGGTGCGCAACGAAATTTATCGCGACGATGAACAACATAAATTTTTTGAGCAATTTCGGCAAGGCTTATCGCCCAATCAACGGCGGAGTCTCCACCGCCAGCAATTACAACTTTTTTGTCAACAAATTCTTTTTTATTGCGCACCGAATAAAAAATTGAATTACCTTCAAATTTTTCAATATTTTCGAGAGGAGGGCGATTGGGTCCGAAGGCTCCGCATCCCCCGGCGATGATTATCGCTTTACACTCAATTATAACATTTTTAGAAGTTTCGACAACAAAACTACCATCATTTTTTTCGTCAATTTTTTGCACTTGTTGATTAAGATGATAAACGGGATGAAATGGCTCCGCTTGCGCTTCGAGAAGCTCAATTAATTCACTTGCCAAAACTTTTGGATGAGCGGGAATATCGTAAATTGGTTTTTCAGGATAGAGCGCCGTGCATTGACCGCCAATGATTTCAAGGGTGTCGATTATGTGGCATTTCATTTTCAGCATACCAGCTTCAAAAACGCTAAATAGGCCAGAAGGACCGGCTCCGACGATAACTATATCAGTTTTATAAATTGTCATTTGCTAATTAATTAAAAAAATCTTTGCTTGTTATTAAAATAATTTTTAAGATTAAATTTATGCTAAATTAAAATCAATTTTTAGCAAATAAAAAATTTCTCACAAATTTTTTGGCAAGTCTGCCTACAATTTTTTTTGCAAAGCCTTGCATAAATTTAAATTTAAACATTTATGGTTAAAACCGCATCTCTTGGATTTCCTCGCATCGGAGCAAATCGCGAATTAAAAAAAGCTGTTGAAAGTTTTTGGAAAAATTCTTCAAATCACGCTGATTTGCAAAAATCTGCTCAAGAAATTCGCCACAATAATTGGCAATTGCAACAAAAATCTGGCATTGATTTTGTACCTTCAAATGATTTTTCATTTTATGATCAAGTGCTTGATAATATTGCTTTGTTTGGCTCAATTCCGCATCGTTTTATTGAGGCATTTAAATTTTCTTTGGGAAATGTTGTCGGTTTAGATTTATTATTTGCAATGGCTCGCGGAGCGCAAGTTTCTGGAATTGATGTTACCGCCATGGAAATGACCAAATGGTTTGACACTAATTACCATTATTTAGTTGCCGAATTTTCTAAAAATCAAAAATTTAAAATTTCTTCAAATAAAATTTTTGATGAATTTCTTGAAGCAAAAAAAGCGGGCATCGAAACCCGTCCCGTAATTCTCGGACCAGTTACATTTTTACTTTTAGGTAAGGCGATTGATGGCTCAAATAAACTTGATTTACTTGATGATTTACTTCAAGCCTATCAAGAATTATTCAAAAAATTGCACGAAATTGGTGTAAAAGATGTACAAATCGACGAGCCTTTTTTGGTTACCGACCTTTCAAAAGAAGCGGTTCAAGCCTACATAAAAGCCTATCCACAACTTCGTAAATTTGCTGGTTCAATTAAATTACATTTGGCAACTTATTTCGAAAGTCTTGAAGAAAATGCTGAATTAGCTTTTGATTTACAAACCGATTCGGTCCATGTCGATCTAGTTCGCGCTCCTCAACAATTTGAAAAAGTTTTAAATCTAGTGCGCGATAATCAAACCTTATCTTTAGGTTTGGTTGATGGTCGTAATATTTGGATTAATAATTTAGAAAATTCAATCGCGATTGCTAAAAAAGCGGTATCAAAACTTGGAAAAAATCGTGTGATTGTTGCGCCTTCGTGCCAACTCCTTCATGTTCCCGTTGGTTTACAAAGTGAAGCCGTTTTAGATTCAGAAATTAAATCTTGGTTAGCTTTTGCCACTGAAAAATTACATGAAATTGTAGCGATTGCTAAAGCTGTAAATGGCGAAGAATCATCGGTTCAAAGCTTGATTGATAGTAACAAAAAAGCCGTTGCTAATCGTAAAATTTCTACAAAAATTCATAATCAAGAAGTTAAAAAACGCGTGGCGAATATTGAAGAATCTTTGCTTAATCGCGATAGCAATTATGAGCAAAGAAAAAAAATACAAAAAGCGTTGAATTTACCTTTATTGCCAACTACAACAATCGGTTCTTTCCCGCAAACTAAAGAAGTTCGTAAGGCTAGAGCGGATTTCAAGGCCGGCATAATTTCGTCAGCCGAATATGAAAAATTCATCAAAGAAGAAACTGCGCGCACCGTTAAATTTCAAGAAGAAATCGGTATCGATGTTTTGGTTCACGGTGAATTTGAGCGCAACGACATGGTCGAATATTTCGGCGAACAACTTAGTGGTTTTTGCTTCACCAAAAATGGTTGGGTACAAAGTTATGGTTCAAGATGCGTAAAACCACCGGTAATTTTCGGTGATGTTTCGCGTCCAAAGGCCATGACGGTTGAATGGGCGACATATGCGCAAAGCTTGACTTCAAAAATCATGAAAGGCATGTTGACGGGTCCAATTACAATTTTGCAATGGTCTTTTGTGCGCGATGATCAGCCTCGCAAAGATACTACAATTCAAATCGCTTTCGCTATTCGTGATGAAGTTTTGGATCTTGAAAAAGCTGGAATCAAAATTATTCAAATCGACGAAGCTGCTCTTAGAGAAGGCTTGCCGATTCGTCAAAAAAATTGGAACGAATATTTGAAATGGGCAGTTGATGCTTTCCGCATTACAGCTTCAGTGGCGCAAGACCGCACACAAATTCATACTCACATGTGTTATTCTGAATTTAATGACATTATTTCAGCGATTGCCGATATGGATGCCGATGTGATTTCGATTGAAACTTCACGCTCGCAAATGGAATTATTGAATGCTTTCATTAACTTCAAATATCCAAATGAAATTGGACCAGGCGTTTATGATATTCACTCGCCACGAGTTCCTTCGGTTGACGAAATGGAGCAATTGCTTAACAAAGCTTTGAAAGTTTTAGATCCAGAGCAAATTTGGGTTAATCCCGATTGCGGTTTGAAAACTCGCGATTGGCCAGAAACTAAATCGGCACTCCGTGGCATGGTTGAAGCAACTAAGAAAATTAGGGCGTCACTTAATTAAATTTGCTACGCATTAAATTTGCTTACGCAAATTTAGGGAGAAGCTGAATCGCTCCACGGCGAGTAAATCGCCGTATCCGCGATGAGATCCTTTCCCCTCTTCCCGCTTGCGGGGAGAGGGTTGGGGTGAGGCGTTTATAAACCTACATTTTAGAAAAACAATCGTCAAATATACGGGCTCTAGCTCCCCCCTTGAGGGCTCTTCGCGTAAAAAAAATAGCCTAAACGGCTATTTTTAGCGAAGAGCGGATTCTAGAAACTTAACGGTAGTTAAGTTTCTAGAATCGTGGGGGGTCAGAAAATCTTCAGCATCAAAGGGTTTCGAGGTCGCGAAGAAAAGTTAAAACAAAAAAAATCCAAAAAAGTCAATTTCCTGATTTTGTTTTTAAACTATAAAATATTTCGATTTTTCGTAAAAAATTCATCAAAAAATTACAAAAATAACATAAAAAAAGACGATTATCCCTTTAGCATAGGGAAAAGGGAATTGTTTTTAATTTCTTAAAAGATTAAGTTAGGATTTTTAGAAAATCAATTTAGGAAAAAAATATGTCAAAAGTCGAAAAATCAGACTCGTGGGCTTCATGGCTGGAAAGATTGCAGAACTTTGTTGTTGGTAGCAAGATATTTTCAGGAGGAATATTAATGGTTTTTGCCTCCTCCTTCATAACTCCAATAACATCAATTCTTGGATTACCCTTAACAGTAATTTTATTTACTGGGACTGGTGCAGCTATATTTTTAATAGTCTCTTTGCTATGGAAAGAATTTAGTGATAATAGAGAAGTCAAAAAAAAAGAAAGAATGAGCGATATAAAACTTAACTGCGAAAGAGCAAAAGAAGTTGATGGAATATTAATTAGGGCCACAACCAATTCAAATCCGGTTGAGCGAATCAAGCTCTACAATCAGGCGATAGTTCTGATAAGAGATTTCTCTGAGATAAAAAAGCAGAGAACAATAGAAATAGCGAAAACGATTTGCGGTGAAAAGGTGACCCAAGAGCAACAAAGTATAATATTCACATTACTTGAGAAGTATGAGCCTTTTAGAGACAAGATCAATAAACTATTAGCAACAAAAGGATTAGAGGCGATCAAAAATAATCAGCTTTCAAAGCAATCTGTAGAGTTTTTGTCATCTATCACAGATAAGGATTTAGAGCTTCTCAAGAAGCAATTTAAATATGTCTTACAGCTACCACATCAAAATTCAAGATCTGGTTTATCTAGTAAGGACTTGGCTATATGGTATTTTAAAAGTAATGATTTAGAGATTCAGGACATTCTACTCGAAGAGAATGGCTTGATGCACTTGGAATCTTACCATATCAAATTTTACGGCGATATATGGATTGGAGAGGGAGTTAGAGGAAGCTCTCATACTCCGCAAAGCCAACAAGGAATAATTATTGATATTGATGCTAATGGCTTAAATGCCATACAGTTTGGTGCTAAAGATTTAAAGTCGCAGAAGGGGGAATTAGTGAATTTAAACGTAGTTCAAAAAACCGCGATAATTTTTCCAGCTTATGTTTGTTTAAGCGGAATTGGGACAGAAGTGTTCAATTTGCTAAAAGATGAACTAGATCCAGTTCCTAACAAGTATTTGAATGAATTAATTGTATATTGGAGCAAAGAAAATCCGCAGTTTGATTTGAAATTAATTTCCAAGCCAAAATTGATAACGAATGACAACCCTTAAAGAAGCGATAGAAAAAAATAACCTAAAAAATCATCGATTTTTGTTAAAAAAATTTATAAATTTGTGGATTAAATTTAAAATCAAGAAATCGTCTTTTTTGAAATTTTTTTTTGGAAGTTTTTATTTTGGCTCTAGAACATTTATTATATAAGCTTTTCTGACCCCCCACGGCTAAAAGTTTTAACTACCGTTAAAACATTTTAGCCTGCTCCCCCTCAAGGGGGGAGCTAGAGCCCATTGATGTTGCAAATGACATTAAATTAGCGGATATTTTCTCGCATCGAAAAGTTGATAATGCCACCATTCTTGGCTATAAAAATCAAAGCCGGCGAACATCATAATTCCAAGTAAAGTGTTGCGGTTATTGAGTTGGGATGGAGAAATTTTTAAGCAATTGTGGAAGGCGAGGTCGGAAAGTTCATCAAAATCACTGCCCATGTCAAGTTCATTGCCAAGTAAATCACACAAAGTTAAATCAAGTGCGACGCCACGACAATGAGGGATTGAGCCAGTTTCAGGATTTGAAAAAAAACTTTGATATTGCGGAAATTGTTGAAAATATTCGAACATAAATTTTTGCACTGAAAAAGGTCGATAAGCATCAAAAATTTTAAATTTATAACCAAGATTTTTGGCATAATTTACGGCTTTTTCAAATTTTGTATAAGCTTCCAGATGAAGTTCATTGTAGGCTTCATGATATAATATTTGTTTACAAACATTATTGGTGGTGGCGTAGCGAATATCAAAAATTATATCAAGATTTTTATCATTTATTTTAACTAAGTTCGACATTTTTGTTCAAATAATTTTGTTAATTGAGATTCTTCTTTGGTTTGAATTTGTGAGCGAGGATTATCAATGAATAAGCCAATTCGATCGCTAATTTCTTTTTTCTCTTTCTCGTCAAATTTTTTTTCCTTTAAAAATTCTTCTAAAAATTTTTTTTTTACTGCTAAGGCTAATAAATCTATAAATTCACCTTCGGGAATTTTTGGATATTTTTTATCGGCAACGCTTTCGGCACCGGTAATTTCGCCTTTTTCATCAAATTTAAAAATTTTTAAATTATAATGCCACCATTCATTTTCATAAATTTGAAAACCAGATTTTTGCATAATTTCGGCAAGAATTTTACGATTTTTTTCGGCTTCTTTATTGTTTTCTTGGCCATGATGAGATTGCTCAGACATGTCATCGAAACCTGTTCCCATATCCAATTCTTTGCCATTTTTATCAACTAAAGTTAAATCAATCGCAATCCCGCGAACATGCGTGGCGACACCCTCGCTTGGATGTGAGACATAGCCTTTTTCAACATGTTCGGGAAATTTATCGGCCATAAAAGCCTGAACTTCAAAAGGGCGATAAGCGTCCCAAATACGAAGTTTAAGCCCTTTTTCTTCAGCTAGATTTGATGCTTTTTGTAAATTTTCAAAAGCGTCTTGATGCGCGTAAATAAAGGGATGGCTATAAAGCTGTTGATGACAAAAATTATCTTCAGTCGCGTAAGGAACATAATCGATTAAAATTTTTTCATTTGGAATGATTTTTACTAAATTATGTTTTTCTAAAAAAAGCTTTTCTTTTTCTAAGAATTCTGTTGATTGAAAATCAGTGTTTTTCATATTTGTCAGTCAGAAGGGTTTTAATATTACGAGAGCTACGGAGGCAATCATTATCACTGTTGGAATTTCATTAACGAGGCGATAAAATTTTTCAGAATTTTTATTCTTTCCGCTAGCAAAATTTTTACGCCATTTGCTTAAAAAGCCATGAAAACCCGCTAAAATAAATACTAAAGTGATTTTTAAATGAAGCCAAAATGAGCCTTCAAAGCCAATTTGAATCGCCATATAAAAGCCAAAAATGAAAGTGGCAATCATCGCTGGATTCATAATATAGCGCAATAATTTGCGTTCCATTTCTTGAAAAAGTTTATCGCTTTCGGAGTTGATGGCGACTTTGCAATGATAAACGAAAATTCTTGGTAGGTATAATAAGCCAGCCATCCACGATATAACGCTTACAACATGTAGTATTTTAACGATGTAGTAGCTTTCGATATTTTCCATGATTTTGAAAATTTATATTAAATTCTTGATTAATTTTGCTTCAAAAAATAGACTTTAAGAATAAAATTAAAAACATAATAAATTTATAAAACTTTTTAAAATAATTCTACAAATTAATTTTTCAAATCATGAAACTTCTTGCCTGTAATAGCAATAAAATTTTATCACAAGAAATCGCCAAATATCTTGGGGTTGAACTTGTAAATGCTGATGTAAAAAAATTTACTGATAATGAAATTTTTGTTGAAATAAAAGAAAATGTTCGCGGTGAAGATATTTTTGTAATCCAATCAACTTCTTATCCCGCCAATGATCATATCATGGAATTGTTGATCGCAATTGATGCTTTGCGTCGCGCTTCTGCCAAGAGAATTACCGCGGTTATTCCTTATTTTGGCTATGCTCGTCAAGATCGAAAAGTCGCTCCACGCACGCCAATTTCGGCAAAATTAGTCGCCAATTTAATCACTTCAGCGGGGGCGGATCGCGTTCTTACGCTTGATTTGCACGCTGGTCAAATTCAAGGATTTTTTGATATTCCCGTTGATAATCTTTATGCTTCACCAGTTTTTATTCGCGACATTAAAGAAAATTTTGGCACTAATAATTTGGTTATTGTTTCTCCCGATGTCGGTGGATTAGTTAGAGCCCGTGGTATCGCCAAAAAAATTAACGCCGAATTAGCAATTGTTGATAAGCGTCGTCCAGTTGCGGGAGTAAGTGAGGTGATGAATATTATCGGCGATGTCGAAGGTAGAAATTGCATTATTGTTGATGATATGGTTGATTCAGGTGGAACTTTATGCAATGGCGCAGAAGCATTGCTAGAGAAGGGTGCAAACTCAGTTTCGGCTTACATAACTCACGGCGTTTTGTCGGGGAAAGCTTGCGAGAGAATTGCTAATTCTAAATTAAAAAATTTAGTAATTACAAATTCAATTGAGCCAACAATCGAAACTTTATCGGTAAAAAATATTAGAATTATTAATGTCGCTTCGCTTCTGGGAGATGCAATTAGAAACATTACTCAAGAAAAATCTGTTTCAACTTTGTTTGATTAATTATGAAAAATTTAGTTAAAAATTTAATTCAAAAAAATAAAAAATCTGCAATCGATGGCGCAACATTTTTAGCTTTTGCTTTCTGTGTTGCAGGCTTGGCAACGTTGGTTGCTGATTTATTTTATCAACCAAAAATTGTTAAAAAAAGAGGTTATGAAATCGAGATATCTCTTGATGGCAAGCCCGTCGCTAAAAAAGAAGAAAAGATTATCGATTTAGCTGAACTTATGATACTCGCCGATATCGAGCGCGGTGCAAAAATTTTTAAAAAATGTGCTTCATGTCATAATGTTGGGAAAGGTGAGGGCGCTAAAGTTGGTCCTGCACTTTACGCAGTTGTGGGTCGCGCTAGAGGATCTTTTGCTGGATTTTCTTATTCGGAAGCGATGAAAGCCAAAGGCGGAGCTTGGGATCGTGCGTCAATTAATCAATTCATAACCAAACCGAAAGATTATCTTCCGGGGACAAAAATGGCTTTCGCTGGTTTAAAAAAACCACAAGATCGAGCTGATGTAATTTTATATCTAGAAAAACAAGTAAAATAAATCTTAAAATTTATAATATTTTAAAACTAACTTTATTTTAATTTTAATCTTAAATAAAAATTTATGGAAAATATTTTTGAAATAATTTTAGTAATTACTTTTGGGGCTATTTTTGGCTCTTATGCAACACTTTTTGCCTATCGATTACCAAGAGAAGAATCTTGTTTTGGTAGATATTTTGGCAAAAAATCACGCTGTCCTAATTGTGGTTCTACCATTATTACTCGCGACTTAATCCCATTATTAAATTGGATAATTACTTGCGGGAAATGTCGCTCTTGTAAAACAAAAATTCCACGAATTCATTTATTTGTTGAGCTTTCAACGACAATTTTATTTTTGATTTGTTATTTAAATTTTGGCTTTACTGAAATATTTATTATACATTGTTTAATCGCGGTTGCACTGGTTGTTATCATGGCTTGCGATATTACGCATAAAAGATTTCCTCGCGAAGCTTTAATTTTTTTACTATTTTTCGTAACAATAAATCGCGTTTTATTTGATCAAACCTTGGTAAGTATTTTATATTCGCTATCCCTTGGAATTATTACTTCAGCAATTTTTTATAAATTAATTTACAAGAAATTTAATTATATTTTTGTTAACGAAAAACAATTTTCGGATTATATAAAATTTATTTTAATTTCCTCAATTGCTCTAGACTATCAATCATTCTTATATTATTTTTTTGAAGTAATGTTTATTTTGGCACTATTATCTTTCTTTAAAGTTTTTAGTAAAAAAAATATTATTTCAATAGGATATGTTTTTGTATTTCCTTTATTGTGGATCCTGATAATTCAACCAATTAATTACTAAAAATTTATGAAATTTTCTGATTATAAAGTTAAAGATATAAGCCTTGCCGAGTGGGGCAGAAAAGAGATTACTCTTGCTGAAAATGAAATGCCGGGATTGATGTCTTTGCGTAAAGAATATGGCAATGCTAAGCCATTAAACGGCGCTAAAATTGTGGGCTGTTTGCACATGACAATAGAAACAGCGGTTTTAATCGAAACCTTGGTGCATTTAGGCGCAGAGATTCGTTGGAGTTCTTGTAATATTTTTTCAACCGTTGATCAAGCCGCTTCGGCAATCGCTGAAACTGGTATTCCTGTTTTTGCGTGGAAAGGCGAAACTGAAGAAGAATATGATTGGTGCATTCGCCAAACTATTGTTGGCAAAGAAGGTTGGATGCCAAATATGATTCTCGATGATGGGGGCGATTTAACTAAAATGATTCATCAAGAATATCCCGAAGTTTTAAAAAATATTAAAGGTGTTTCGGAAGAGACAACAACAGGTGTTGCGCGCCTTTATCAGATGGAAAAAGAGGGTAAATTAAAAATCCCCGCCATCAATGTTAATGATGCCGTTACTAAATCAAAATTCGACAATCTTTACGGTTGTAAAGAAAGTGTGATTGACGGAATAAAACGCGCAACCGATGTTATGATTGCCGGTAAAATGGTGGTAATTTGTGGCTTTGGAAATGTTGGAAAAGGTTGTGCCGAAGCTTTTAAAAGCCAAGGAGCTAGAGTGGTCGTGACCGAAATAGATCCAATTTGTGCTTTACAAGCTGCGATGAATGGTTATCAAGTTTTACCAATCGAAGATGTTGTTAAAAATACCGATATTTTTATTACAACAACTGGGAATGTTGATATCATTACCATCGAGCATATGCGCGAAATGAAAGACTGCGCGATCGTTGGAAACATTGGGCATTTCGATAATGAAATTCAAGTTGAAGCTTTAAGAAATTTAAAGTGGACCAACATTAAACCACAAGTTGATCAAATAACTTTCCCTGATGGCAAAAGAATAATTTTGCTTGCCGAAGGTAGATTATTAAATTTGGGATGCGCGACGGGACATTCGGCTTTTGTAATGTCCGCGAGCTTTACAAATCAAGTGATGGCGCAAATTGAACTTTGGAATAATTATCAAAAATATCAAAATAAAGTTTATATTTTGCCAAAAGAACTTGATGAAAAAGTTGCGCATTTACACCTAGAAAAACTTGGCGCCAAGCTTACAAAGCTTTCAACAAAACAAGCTGAATATATCAATGTAAAAATTGAAGGACCATTCAAAACAAACGAGTATAAATATTAACAATATAGTCTTTAAGCCCTTGATTATCTTCGGTTTAAAGACTTTTTAATTTTAGAGATTATTATGGAAAAATTTCAAATTACCATCGAAGGATATAAAAAATTAAAAGCACAATTAGAAAAATTAAAAAACGAAGATCGTCCAAATGTTATTAAGCAAATCGCTACAGCGCGAGAGCTTGGAGATTTGCGCGAAAATTCAGAATATCATTCAGCAAAAGATCGCCAAGGCTTTATTGAAGCGCAAATTGGAGATTATGAAGATAAATTTATTCGCGCTGAAGTCGTTGATATTTCTAAAATTATAAGCGATAAAGTAAAATTTGGCGCAACGGTGACTTTAGAAAATCTAGATAATCAAAAAAAAATAAATTACAAAATTGTAAGTGAATTTGAATCGAATATTGATGAAGGATTAATATCCGTGAACTCGCCAGTAGCAAGGGCTCTGATTGGCAAAGAAGTTGGCGATGATGTGGAAATAAAAACTCCTGGTGGAGAAGTAAATTACGAGATTTTAAAAATTGAATTTGTTGATATTTACTAGTGCATGTCTAAAAAAGAAACATTCAAAAAACTTTTGTAAAAAATATTTGACATGTTATAAAATCTTTTCAAGATGAATCGCAGAAGTAAACAAAACAAAAACTTTGTTTCATTAAAACATTTAACTCCTAAGAATAAATTATGAAAAAGAACTTTTCTTCTAAAAAATCGGCATTCTCCTTGATCGAGTTGTCAATAGTATTAATCATCATCGGTTTATTAATTGCCGGTATAACAGGTGGAGCCAGCTTGATTAAAAGCTCAGAGCTTCGTTCAATTATGGGTGAGGCCAGAGGTTACGCTGTATCAGTCAACTCATTCTTCACACAATATGACCAATATCCAGGAGATGCAAGTGTTAACGTTGGAAAAGAATCAATCCCTACAGCTGTTGGCGATAGAGATAATAAAATTGAATTCGTAAATGATGTAGCAGCATCGCCAGTTGCAGAAGGAATCGATGCTTGGTTTGATTTAAAAGATATTGGCGCAATTGATATGGTATTAACAAAGCTTATTCACACAACTGCTACTACCGGATCTCTTCACTCGCCAGTTGCTTTAACTATGGGCCTCGATGCACCAGGATCTAAAATCAAGGGTGCTGGTTGGGTTTTTGATTATAACACTGCGTCTCTTCAAAATGTTGTAGTTTTAACTGGAAACACAGATGCTTATGCAACTCCAGCCGCATTTACTATGGTTAATGGCGCTGTTGATACAGGAGTAGGTAATGCTTCAAAGGAAATTATCACTGCCGGTGATGCCTTAGCTATAGATTCTAAAATAGATGATGGAAAGGCTAACACAGGAAATGTAGCAGCTGTTAACCAATCTACTACACTATGCTCTTCGAACGCCAATTATGTTGTTACCGCTGGTTCTACAAAAGTTTGCGCTCTTTCTTTCCGTGTTGATGTAAGTTCGTAAAATAAAAATTTTATCCTATTTAAAAACCCCGATATTCCAAAAGAATATCGGGGTTTTTTATTTTAATTTATTCGTGTTTGTTAAAAATGAAAGATGATCTAATGATTAATAGTTTGGTAAATTTTTTAATACCAATTATTTTTTTATATGGTTTATATTTTTTATCAGATTTATTCATCGAAAGTGGTTTTTTTGCTTTAGTCTATTCCGCGGTTTTGATAATTCTTGGCTTGATGATGTATGGCGTCAACCACAATCCAAATTATGCCAAATCGGCATCCCATTTAGAAATTATAAGCTTCTCTTGTTCTTTAGTCTCGTTGATTTACTTAGTGGTTATTTTGGCGCTAATAACTAGCTTACTTTCAATTTAAATTTTTGTTTAAATACGTTTCATCTTTTTCTTCGAAAAAAATTCGCGACTGGGCTATAGCTCCCCCCTTGAGGGGGAGCGGGCGAACGATTGCAACGGTAGTTGCAAATCGTGAGCCGTGGGGGGTCAAAAAAGCTTAGATAATGAACGGTTTCAACCCAGAGAGAGAAATTCCAAAAAATAAATTTTTCAAAAGTGACGATTTTTTGATTTTATTTTTTTCTTATAAAATTATCAAAAAATTACAAAAATAACTTAAAAAATCACGGATTTTTAATTGCAAAATTATAAAAATTTATTGATTAAAAACAAAATCAAGAAATTGTCTTTTTTGAATTTTTTTTA
>CAMDCJ010000036.1 GCA_945890035.1 Rickettsia typhi | reverse complement strand
TAACTACAGTTAAATCCTTGAAGCCCGCTCCCCCTCAAGGGGGGAGCTAGAGCATGCAGGCTTTATGAGTATTCTTAAAAATGTAGGTGTTTAAGCCCTCAAGGGGGGAACTAGAGCATAAAGTTTTTTCAAGTTTATGAGAATTTGTAATTGTAACTAATTTAAAAGGGCACTGTTAATTAAAACTTACTTATTGAGATTTCAACCGAGCGATAATTTCATCACGCGGAATTAAATTTATAGCATGTTTTAGTTCGGGGCCATGTTCTTTGCCAGTTAGAGCTAAGCGTATTGGCATGAATAATTCTTTGCCTTTGCGAGTGCTATTTTTCTTAATTTCTTCAAGCCAAATTTGCCACGAATTTTCTTGCGAAGTATCTTGTGGCAAGGACTCAAGTGCTTTATTTAATAATTCTAAATCTTGCGGAGAATTTTTATAGCGAAATTCATCATAAAAAATTATGCACCAATCTTTAATTTCATGAATAAAATTAATATTATGCTTGCAAATTTCCCAGAATTTTTCGGAAATATTATATTTTATTCCCATTTCTTTAATTCTTGCAGAAACATGCTCAAAACTAAGTATTTGAAGCAATTTCTGATTAATATTTGTAAGCTCTGCTATATCATAATTCATCGCTGATTTGGAAAATTTATCAAAACTAAAATCAGCAATTAATTGCTCAAAATCTTGATAAATTTTAAGGCTTTCCGAAGTACCGATTTGTGATAACAAATTAACAATTGCCATTTCTTCATAACCATCTTGACGCAAAGTTTTTACATCAAAACCACCTTCTCTTTTAGAAATTTTACCCTCTGAAGCCTTGACTAAAGCCAAATGCGCAAAATGCGGAGCTTTAGCGTTAAGAGCTTCAAAAATTTGAATTTGAATGGCGGTGTTGGTAATATGATCTTCACCACGAATAATGTCGGTGATGCCATAATCAATATCATCAACCACCGAACAAAATGTATAAGTTGGAATTCCAAAACCATTTTCATCTTCTTCGCGAATTAAAATCGGATCGGAAAAATGGCGTCCATCGTAAGTAATTTTGCCTTTAATTTTATCGTCCCAACTTGTCGGTTTGTCGTTGAGCAAGAAGCGATAATGCGGTTTCAAGCCACTTTTTCTTAACTCATCTTTTTGCTCTTTAGTAAGTTTTAACGAAGCGCGATTGTAAACGGGCGCAATCCCCGAAGCACTTTGCGCTTTTCTTTGCAAATTTAACTCTTCGGCGGTTTCAAAACATTCATAAAGTCGATTATTGGCGAGCAATTTATTTTTAGCTTCTTCATAGCGTGCCAAGCGATCGGATTGCTTAAAAACCTCATCATAATTCAGCCCAAGCCATTTCATATCGGTGAAAATCATGTCGCGATATTCATCACGAACCCTTTGCGAATCGGTATCGTCTAAGCGTAAGAAAAATTTTCCACCGGTTTTTTTAGCGTAAAGATAATTGATAATGGCGGCGCGAATATTGCCAACATGCAAAAAGCCTGTCGGCGACGGAGCGAAGCGAACTTTTGTGGTCATAAATATTTTTTAATAAAATCTGTTTTTGTAAAATTTATTTTACAATTATGCGATTTTAAAAGTGGAAATTCAAGTAAGAATATAATTTAAATGGTTTGATTAAAATTACTTAATCGCTAGGTTGATTTATTGAAAAGATTTTTGTTATTTAAATTTACTTTTTTAGAACATTTTATTATTAATTTAACCAATCAAATCTTTATGACCATTAAAAATATTGATGCAAAAACTTTGAAAAATTGGCTTGATAATGATCAAGCGATTTTGATTGATGTTCGTCAACCCGCCGAACATCGCTCGCAAAAAATTGATAAAGCAAAATTGATACCTCTCGACGAAATTTGCAAAGAAAAACTACCCGAAATTGGTAATAAAAAATTGGTAATCCACTGCCAAGGTGGCAAAAGAAGTTTAGTAGCTTGTCAAAAATTATTAAATGAAAATCTCGGTGTTGAAATTTACAATCTTGAAGGTGGCCTTAATAGTTGGTGTTCGAGCGGATGCGGTGGCAATATTAAGGCAAATAATTTTCTGCCACTTGATCGACAAGTGCAGACAACAATTGGCGCTCTAGTTATTATTTCGGTTTTTTTAAGTTTTTTTATAAGTATAAATTTTTTAATTTTAACTTTGATTATTGGGCTTGGCCTTGTTTTTGCGGGACTCAGCGGAATTTGCATGTTAGCAAATTTTATCGCCAAAATGCCATGGAATAAATAGGAAGGTGTTTTTTTTAAAATTACTTTTTCAAAAACTTCAAAACCCCATTCGAAGCATGAAATGCGGTACTAAAACACCCTTGCAATAAATATCCTCCGGTTGGCGCTTCCCAGTCAAGCATTTCGCCAGCCACAAAAATTCCAGGGAGATTTTTCAACATACAATTATTATCGAAAGATTCTTTTTTTATGCCCCCCGCCGAAGAAATAGCTCTATCAATATTGGTTGTTGCGGTTAAAGAAATCGGCAGATTTTTTAAATATTTTGCCATTTGATGTGAGTCGGCATTTTTAATTTTTTCAACCCCAATTAATTCTCGAAGTAGTGAATTGGTATAATTCGCAAATCCAACTTTTTGTAAATAATTGCTGAATGATTTTTTACCCCTTAAGCTATTTTGGATCGAGTTTTCTTCTTCAGATTTATTTTCATTAATCGCCAATTTTTTTGCCAGATTTTCAAGCGACATTTCTGGGCGCAAATCAAGATATAAAATCGCCTTACCTTCTGCTTTTATTGTGTCGCGAAGATAAGAAGAGAGAGCATAAACCGCATTACCTTCAATGCCATTTTTGGTAATTACAAACTCGCCTTTGCGAGTAATATTTTTGTGAGTTATGGCAACGGATTTTATTGGGGTGCCAGCAAATTTTTGGCTAAAAAATTCTGACCAATTTGAGATAAATCCGCAATTTGAGGGTTCGAACTTGGACATTTCGACGCCGAAAGGCGAAAGAATTTCAACCCACTTGCCGTTTGAGCCAAGGTGAGGCCATGAAGCACCACCAAGAGCCAGAAGAGTTGCATCGGATTTTTCACGAATTAAGTTATTTTCACGATTTTTAAAAATTAAATCCTGACCATCAAAACCTTGCCATTGATGATTTGGATAAAATTTTACTCCTAAATTATCGAGCTTTTTTAGCCATCCGCGAAGCAAGGGTGAAGTTTTCATGGTTTTTGGAAAAATGCGACCACTTGAACCTATAAAAGTTTCTTGACCTAAGTCATGACACCATTTTTGTAATTTATTCGCATCAAATTCTTTAATGCAGGGCTCAAGCCAATCTTTAGCTTCAAAATAATTTTTAACAAATTTTTCAAAAGATTCGCTATGAGTTAAGTTCAAACCTCCCCTGCCGGCTAATAAAAATTTACGACCAAAGCTCGGCATCGCATCAAAAATTTTAACATTATATCCAGCGGTGGCAATGATTTCTGCAGACATCAGCCCAGCGGGTCCTCCGCCGATAATAATTACCTCTTCTTGCTTCATAATTTATGGTTTTTGAAATAAAATTTATTATAATTAATTCGATTATTTAAGTAAAAAACTTGATAAATTTTTTGTTTTTATTGATTAAAATAAGATCAATAAATTGTTTCACATGAAGCATAAAATTTTTAATTAATCGATAAAAATTAATTCTATAAAGGCGCTGTCGCAATTCAAGTTTTTTAGTAAGAGAATAAAAATTATTGAAAATTTTTACAAGGGGTAAAGAAAT
Source organism: Rickettsia typhi (assembly GCA_945890035.1). GTDB lineage: Bacteria > Pseudomonadota > Alphaproteobacteria > Rickettsiales > UBA1997 > CAILUF01. The sequence continues at coordinate 10,311 of CAMDCJ010000036.1, read as the reverse complement.
ATTTTATCAACAAATTATGTTAATTTTTTAATTATGTATTTCGTTAATTGAATTCTGATGGGCCATGACTTCAAGCAAGTCTGAATTAGTGCGATAAATATTAAAACTTCCGCATTCTTCGCAAGATTTTTTGGAACCGGTAAATCGATATAATGAATAAATAATTGCAATTGGACTAAAAACTACCCACCAAAAAATTTCGGTTTTTCGACTTCCTCTTTTAACCTTTTTTGCCATGCCGACATGTTTACAATCGGTGCAAATATATTTTTGAATTTTTGTCATTAAAAAATAAATTTATTGGTGATTGGGTAGCGACGATCTTTATCAAAAGATAATTGTGAAATCTTCACTCCAAGCACTGCTTGTTTGCGTTTATACTCACTTACACAAACAAGTTTAGCAACTTTTTTTACCGTTTCCGCCTCGAATCCAAGCTTGATTGTTTCATCAATGGATTTTTGCTCTTCAATCAAAGCATATAAAATTTTATCAAGCTCGTTATAATCGGGCAAGGAATCCGAATCCTTTTGATCATAACGTAATTCAGCGCTCGGGGCTTTCTCGATTATATTTTGTGGAATCAAATTTGTATTTTTAAAATCAGCAATTTTGCATAAATTTTTATTACGAAAATTTGCCAATTCATAAATTTCAGTTTTATAAAAATCTTTAATTGGGTTGAAGGCTCCATTCATGTCGCCGTAGAGCGTTGCATAGCCACAAGCTAATTCAGATTTATTGCCCGTCGAAATTAAAAGCGCATTTTTAGAATTAGAAATTGCCATCAAAATATTGCCACGAATTCGTGATTGTAAATTCTCTTCTGCGAGTGAAGAGATGGTTTCGTAGGTTTTAAGAACTTTTAAATTAGTTTGAAAAATTTCTTCAATTTCAATAATTTTTAAAGCAACTTGCAAATTTTTAGCACATAATTTGGCATCATCTAAAGAGCTTTGCGAGTTGAATTTTGTAGGAAGCGCATAAAGTTCAACATTTTCATTTCCTAAAGCGTCAACCGCAATTGTTGCCACCAAAGCCGAATCAATTCCGCCCGACATTCCGAGAATAATTTTATGAAAATTATTTTTACGAACATAGTCGCGAAGCCCTAAAACACTTGCTTGATAATTTTTTTCAATATTATCATCAATAAATCCAAAAGCATTATTTTGATGCGCAATAATTTCGATTTTCCCTTTTTTATTTATTAAAATTTGCGCAGAATCTTCAATAAAATTTGCCATTTGTAATGTCGTTGAACCGTGATTATCTAAGACAAAACTCGCGCCATCAAAAACTAAACTATCTTGCCCACCAATTTGATTAACATAAATCAATGGCTTCTTTAAGGTTTGTGAATATTTTTGAGCAATTGATAATCTTTTTTGGTTTTTATTTTTCTCAAAAGGCGAAGCATTGATTGAAATAATTAAATCAAAAACTTGTTCGCCGAGCAAAAATAAATTGCGCTCATCCCACAAATCTTCACAAATCAAAATCATCACATCAAAACTACGAAATTCAATATTAGAAATATGCGCTGAAGACTTGAAATACCTATTCTCATCAAATACGCCGTAATTTGGCAAAGTTTTTTTATTTATAACATTTTTAACTTCGCCATTTTCAATTAAAATTGCCGAATTGCGTAAAACTTTTTTCTTTCTTTCAGTTTCATAAATCGGTGCACCAAATAAAATCGCACAATTTTTATCTTTAGTTTTTATAGTGATTTCTAAAATTTTTTCTTGGCATTGTTTGATGAAATGCTCTTTGAGCCACAAATCTTCGCAAGGATAACCACAAATTGCCATTTCTGAAAACACCACCAAGTCGCAATTTTGTTGATTCGCCAACCCATATTCTTTGATTATTTTTTCAAAATTCCCCTCAAGGTCGCCGACCAAAAAATTAATTTGCGCAAGATGAATTTTTAATGATTTTTTCTCAGGATTTTCAGACATATTTTTAATTAAATTTCCATAATTTTTTGTATTTTCCATCGGCTATAAACTCAATTAAGCCAATATTTCGTAGATATTGCAAAGTTTGCCTAATTTTGTCTTTAATGAATTTATTTTCGGGATAAATTTGTTTAAGATAATTTTCATAAAAATAAACTTCTTCAAGATCAAAAAATTGACTCTTGTTATAATTTAAAATAATGAAAATTTCTTTTTTCCAGCCTTTTAAAGAGTTCGTTATTGAGTGAGTTGAAATGAAATCCAAATAATTTTTCTCTTTTTCAATATTTTTTAAATCAAGTTCTAAATTTTTTTGAGCATTTTCAATTATTTGCTTTGCTTGCGAAACATTGTCAGAATTTACCTCAAAAGCTTTTTCATTGTCAAAGATTTGATTAAAATCATGGACAACATTTTGTGAGAAGTCTTTATCGTTTGAAAAAATTCCATATTCAAAATTTTTTACCAAACCCCCAAAAGTAAGATTTGAAGAAGAAATCACAAATTTCTCATCATCAAAAATATAAATTTTGGCGTGCAAAGATGGATAACTTTTAATTGAAGAATTATTAGCAATAAACTCTTCAAGAGCTTGAATATCTAGAGAGTTATTGATAAGATTGTTTATTTTAAAATCGGTTATTAATTGAATTTTTGTTTGTAAATTTTTGCACTGAAAAATATTTTTACAAATCTGCTTTGAAATATAAGGTGAAGAAATTTTGATGTTTTTTTGCGATTGCGAAACTAATTGATAAAGCTTCTTATCCCAAGGATTTTTAACAATTTCGAACAATTTAAGTCGCTTTTTATTTAAGAAAAATAGGCTTGTCAAAAATGATAAGCCAAAAAAATGTGATTGTATTTTCATAAATTATTTTGTGGTGAAAAATTAATTTTATTCTCAAAAAATACGCCAAATAAACAAAAGTTGCAATCAATTATTTTTTTTAATAAAATGGTTTTTAGTCGCAAAAAATCTCATAAAAAAATCGAGTTAAAACCAAAATGATAAAAATTGCCAATATTGAATTACTAGAGAATGTGTTGCTGGCGCCGATGTCGGGCGTAACGGATTTGCCTTTTCGTAAATTGGTAAAAGGTTTCGGCGCGCCTTTGGTGATTTCGGAAATGATCGCCTCGCGCGCCATGATTTTACAAACTCGCGAGTCGCTAAAAAAATGTCAAAAAGATGCTTCGCAATATCCGATGTCGGTACAATTGGCGGGGTGTGAACCCGATGTCATGGCAGAAGCGGCAAGGCTTAACGAAGAAATGGGCGCGGATATTATTGATATAAATTTTGGTTGTCCCGTCAAAAAAGTTGTTAATGGTTTTGCCGGAAGCGCTTTGATGAAAGATGAAGAATTGGCAACGCGGATTATGGAAGCTGTAGTCAAGGCGGTAAAAATTCCGGTAACGATGAAAATGCGTTTGGGCTGGAATTCAGAAAATCTTAACGCGCCGAGTTTGGCAAAAAAAGCTCAAGATGTCGGGATAAAAATGCTTACGGTTCATGGGCGCACAAGGTGCCAAATGTATAATGGCAAAGCCAATTGGCACGAAATCGCCAAAGTTAAAAATGCCGTTGAAATTCCCGTAATTGCCAATGGCGATATTAAAAATGCCGAAGATGCCAAACTCGCTTTGAATTATTCGGGAGCGGATGGCGTCATGATTGGTCGCGCTTGCTATGGCAAACCTTGGCTTATCGCACAAATTTCAGCGCAACTTAGCGGTAAAAAAAATGTTGAAACCCCATCTTTGCTTGAGCAAAAAAATATTGTTTTAGAACATTTTACGCAAATGATTGAACATTACGGTGCGCAAGTTGGAATTTCTTTGGCAAAAAAACATATTGGCTGGTATAGCTCTGGACTTGCCGGCTCGGCAGATTTTCGCGCCAAAATAAATATTAGCGGAAGCTTTAGCGAATCACAAAAACATTCAGAAAATTATTTTTTAGAAGCCAGCGAAGAAATAAAAAATAGTATTGTTGATTTTTACGAAAAACAATTTGAAAATGAGTTGTCGTAATTTCATTTTATGGATAAGCAAAAACCCAAAAACTCATCGCGGATGTCGCGATTCATTCGCTTTGATGCGATTTAATATTAAGTTAAATTTGCGTAAGGTTCTTCGCGTAAAAAAAATAGCCTAAACGGCTATTTTTAGCGAGAAACGGGATAACGAGCCAAAGCGAAGCAATCCCAGTAACGAATCTTTTTTAAATAAAAAAGATGAAGCGTTTACAAGCAAAAAAATTCCAAAAAATTAAATATTTATCGCGGATGTCGCGATTCATTCGCTTTCGAAGCGATTCAATATTAAGCTAAATTTGCGTAAGCAAATTTAATTCTTGGGAAGTATTTATTTTATTAAAAAAACAGGTCTTGGCACCTGTGTGACAAGCATTCCCAATTTGTTCAACCTCCAATAAAATACAATCAAAATCACAATCGGCGGTGATGTTAATAATTTTTTGTAAATGTCCCGAGGTCTCGCCTTTTTTCCATAAATTTTTGCGTGAACGCGAATAATATGTGGCGTAACCACTAGAGATTGTAGCCTGAATACTTTCGAGATTCATCCACGCCAACATTAAAACTTCTTTACTTTTTACATCTTGAGCGACCGCCGGAATAAGTCCCGCCTCGTTAAATTTAAGTTTGTTAATAATTTCTTGCATGGATTCTAAAAGGTTGAAATTGTTGATTTAATATATTATTATAGAAAAAAAAAATTTCAAAACAAATATTTATTTAATGATGATTTGCACTCGTAAACTTGAATTTGATAGCGCCCATCGCGTCATGGAACATGAAAGCAAATGCAAAATGTTGCATGGTCATCGTTATGTGGTGGAAGCCAGTTTTGGGGCTAAAGAACTTGATGAAATTGGTCGCATTATTGATTTTGGATTGATTCGCGAAATATTGGGAAAATGGATTGATGATAATCTTGATCACAACACAATTTTATGCGAAAAAGATAAAGATTTAGGCGAAAATATTACAAAAATTACTGGCCAGAAAATTTATTATATGGCTGAAAATCCTACAGCAGAGAATATTTCAAAACATTTATTTGAAGATATCTGTCCACAACTTTTTGCGAATTACCCCGTAAAATGCGTTGGCATTAGAGTTCACGAAACGCCAAATTGTTCGGCACAAATTGGTACTTTTCATGAATAAATTTAATTATCGAATTTATTTTGAAGATACCGACTCTGGAGGCATAGTTTATTATGCAAATTACCTTAAATTTTATGAAAGGGCGCGCACTGATTTTCTAAGAGCGCGAGGCATTTCACAACAAAAACTTGCCAAAGAAGAAAATATTGGATTTGTAGTGCGAAGATGTGAAATTGAATATATTTCGCCAGCTATTTTAGATAATGAAATTGAAGTGAGCGTTGCGATAAAAGAATTTTCTTTTACCATAATTAAAATTTATCAAGAAATTAAAATTGATAAGAAAATCTTATCAACATTAAATGTCGATTTGGCTTGCATTAATTTAGAAAAATTAAAGCCCCACAAAATTTCACAAAACTTAAAAGATTTACTCAATGTTTGAAAATTTTTCACAAAAAATTACTAAAATTTTTAGCCAAATTTCGGGGAAAAAATTTATTTCTGAAGATGATTTGACGGCGACTTTGCGCGAAATTCGTATCGCTCTTTTAGAGGCCGATGTATCGCTTGCGGTTGCTAAAAATTTTATTGAACAAGTTAAAAATGAAGCGGTCGGCAAGCAAGTAATTTCAAGCGTTTCCGCCGGTCAAATGATTGTGAAAATCGTTAATGACGAATTGATAAAATTATTGGGAAGCGAAAAAGCTGAAATTAATTTTGCTTCAAATCCGCCGGTAATTTTGTTAATGGTTGGCTTGCAAGGTGCCGGTAAAACCACCACTTCGGGTAAATTAGCGCTTCGTTTAAAAAGTAAAAATCATAAAAAAGTATTATTGGCTTCGCTCGATACATATCGCCCCGCGGCGGCCGATCAACTTAAAATTTTATCCAATAAAATTCATGTCGATTTTGCTGATTTCGATCCTAATTTAAAACCCGAAATTTTAGCGCAAAATGCTAAGAAAAAAGCTATCGAAGGTGGTTACGATGTATTGATTCTCGATAGCGCGGGACGCACTGCAATCAACGCAGAAATGATGAATGAGTTAGTTGAAATTAACAAAAAAGTTGATGCTAGAGAAATTTTATTAGTGGTTGATGCCATGATTGGACAAGACGCTGTCAATGTTGCGCAAAAATTTAAAGAAACTCTTCCGCTTACGGGCGTTATTTTAACAAGACTTGATGGCGATGCTCGTGGCGGATCAGCGCTAACCATGAAGGCCTCGACCAATTGTCCAATTAAATTTATTGGCGTCGGCGAAAAGCTTGAAGATCTCGAAGAATTTAATCCGTCGAGAATCGCTTCGCGAATTGTCGGAATGGGCGACGTTGTTTCTTTAGTTGAAAAAGCTCAAGAAATTTTTGACATGAATGAAATGGAAAAAACCGCCAAGAAATTCAAGCAAGGCAAGGTTGATTTTAACGACATTTTGAGTCAAATAAAAAATATGCGCAGAATGGGCGGAATGAGTTCAATTCTTAATTTACTTCCCGGTGCCGGGGCTTTGAAAGAGCAACTTAAAAATATGACTCACCTTGAAAAAGAAGTGAAATTGCAAGAGGCACTTATTTTGGCGATGACAAAAAAAGAGCGTGAAAATCCTGAAATTTTAAATTCATCGCGCAAGCATAGAATTGCCAAAGGCGCTGGTTCTAATATTCAGGAGGTTAATCGCTTAGTAAAAAAATATAAAATGATGCAAAAAATGATGGGGAAATTTGGGAAAATTGATCCAAAGAAAATGGAAGAAATGATGAAAAATCAACAACTTAATTAATTATGCCAAAAATTGTAGAAACCAAAATTATGAATTTTTCTGCAAAAGAAATTTATGATTTAGTAATCGATGTCGAAAATTATTCAGAATTTTTACCTTGGTGCAAGAGCGCGCATATATCAAAGCATATTTCTGAATCAAATATTCAAGCTGAGTTATTGATAAATTTTAAAAATATTTTTGAAAAATATACTTCCGATGTGGTTTTTTTACAAAAATCTTCAACAGAATATTTTGTTGAGGCCAAGGCTATTAAGGGACCCTTTAAAAGCTTAATAAATCAATGGAAAATTATTGAAATTGATCATAAAAAAACTCAAGTAGAATTTTTTCTAGAATTCGAATTTAATTCTATTTTACTTAGTAAAATGTTGGGTACAATTTTTTCATTAGCAACTCAAAAAATGATGAATAGCTTTGAGCAAAGAGCTATAATTCTTTACAAAAGTCATCATTAATTTTGAATTTTTTAAACCTAAATTAACAAATAAAATTTATGCAAATCACTTTAATGAGAGCTAAAATTCATCGCGCCGTTGTTACGCAAGCTGATTTAAATTACGAAGGCTCGATTTCAATTGATAGCGCTCTTCTTGAGCTATCGGGAATTTTGGAAAATGAAATGGTTGATGTTTTGAATATCAATAATGGTGAGAGATTTACAACCTACGCGATTAAGGCTCCAAAAGATTCTGGAGAAATTAAAATTAATGGCGCGGCCGCGAGAAAAGTTCAAATTAATGACCCCGTAATCATTATCGCTTACGGAGCGATGTCAATTGATGAAGCCAAAAAATTTCAACCAAAGGTTATTTTAGTTAACAACCAAAACATCGCTATAAAGTAATTTTAGACTATTGCTTTTAAAAAGAGCTTTGTTTAAAATGGTCTTTCGTTATAATTTCAATTACTTAATTTTTTATGAAAAGAACTTGGCAACCAAGTAAGATTGTTCGCAAAAGAAGACATGGCTTCAGATCAAGAATGGCAACAGTTGGTGGTAGAAGAGTTTTGGCGCGCCGTCGTGCCAAAGGTCGTACATGTTTAACAGTTTCCGATAGTTAAAAACAAACTTTAAAAGTCAAAATTTAAAATCATGACTCTTAAAGTTTTGACAATCAAAAAATCAGCGGAATTCAAAAATATCAAAAACTATTGCAAAAAATATCACAGCAATAGTTTAATTCTTACCGAATCCAAAACTTCCACGAAACACTTACTTAATAAAGAATCTGGCAAAAATCTTCAAGATTTTTGTCGGGTTGGAACTACTGTATCAAAGATAGTTAGCAAATCTTCTTGCGAAAGAAATTTAATCAAAAGAAGAATTCGCGAAGCTACCAAATCTATCGCCCCAAAAATTGCTAAAAATCATCACGACTACGTTATAATTGCTAAGAAACAAATACTTGAAGTTGATTATAAAAAAATTTACAATGATTTAAAATTCTGCTTTAAAAGAATTTAGTATCCTATTCAAAATTTGAAGCGGGAGCTTTAATAAAAACTAAATTTTGATTCTTATGCGATTTAATAAATTTAAAATTTATTGGCCATATTTTATTTTTGGCTCATTCATTATTGTTTTGATTGTAAACATTGCTTATGTTGTCGTTGCCAACGATACTTGGCGCGGACTTTTTACCGAGAACTCTTATAAAAAAGGCTTAAACCATAACAGAACCCTTGAGAATGCCAAAGAGCAAAAAAAGCTTGGAATTACAATTCTTACCAGCATTAAAAAATCTTCTGAAGGAATGTTTTTAATTGAAACCTTGGTTAAGGATAAAAATTATCAAACAATTCCTGATCTAAAAGTTTTTTATCGAATCAAGTACAGACCTGATTCTAAATATGATTTTGATGCTCAATCACAACAAAATGATAGGATCTTCCGCACAGCTACTATAAATTTAACCAAAAGTGGTGATTGGGAAATTGAAACCGTTGTTTCAAATGGCGAATTTGTTGCTCAAGATGTCAAAGATTTAACCGTTATAATAAATCCCGATATTTCACAATAATCTTGGAATATGAAAAATTGTCTCCATTGCAACAAAAATCTTGAAGAAAATCAACAAGATTTTTGTTGCAATGGATGCGAATGCGCCTACAAAATCATCAAAGAAAATAATTTTGATAGCTATTACGATTCGCGCATAATAAATCCGAAGGAATCAAGTTTAAAGCCAGATCTAGAAAGTGAATTAGATATTCTGGAATTTATCTCGATTAATTCAAATAATGAATTTCAAATCGATTTAATGATTCAAGGTTTACATTGCGGAGCTTGTGTTTGGCTGATTGAGAATCTTTTAAAAAAACAAAATAATGTAATCGACGCTAGAATAAATCTAAGTCAAAAAACATTGCGCATTAAGTGGCTCAAAAACAAGGAAATTGGCAATGATTTAATAAAATTAATAAGCCAGATTGGTTATAAATTATTGCCGGCGGATCAAGAAGTTTTGAGCAGAATTGAAGTAAAATTTGATAATAAAATTTTTAAATCCTTAGCCGTCGCCGGATTTGGCGCGGGAAATATTATGCTTTTTTCTTTCTCTTTGTGGTTTGATACAAATCATGAAATAAGCGGTTCAACTCGTAAATTACTTCACTTATCGTCATCAATTATCGCTTTGCCGGTATTAATTTATTCAGGAAGAATATTTTTTATTTCCGCTTTTAATTCTTTAAAAGCCCGACTTCCAAACATGGATGTTCCAATTTCGATTGCTATTTTTTTAGCGTCGATTGTAAGTCTAATCCAAACTTTTCGCGGAGGTCAAAATGTTTATTTTGATTCGGCGGTAATGTTAGTATTTTTTTTATTAATCGGCAGATATCTTGATTTTAAGGCGCGCAAAAAAGCTTTTAATGTGGCCTCAGAATTTTCAATATTTCAAGCCGGATTTGGGAGAATTGAAAGCGCTGAAAAAATTCGAGTTCTACCCATAAAAGAACTTCGTGAAAATATGATTTTAATCGTTGCAGTTGGAGAAAAAATTGCTTGTGATGGCATTGTTTTAGAAGGCTTAAGCGCCGTTGATAATTCCCTAATTTCTGGCGAATCAACTCCCGAAAAAATTCAAAAAAATTCTTTAGTTTACAGCGGTTCAATAAACTTAAATTCTCCAATTAAAGTAAAAATTATTAAAACTTTTCAAAACGGAATTTTGTCACAAATAATCAGTTTAATTGAAAATATTGAAAATAAGAAAAATATTTACATAAGAATCGCGGATCAATTTTCTAAATATTACACACCGATAGTTCATGCTCTAGCTTTAGTAACTTTTACAATTTGGTATTTTTATTTTAATTCCAATTGGGAAATTGCTTTAATGAATGCCACGGCGGTTTTAATAATAACCTGCCCTTGCGCACTTGCACTAGCAATTCCAATTGCTCAAACTATCGCTA
>CAMDCJ010000035.1 GCA_945890035.1 Rickettsia typhi | reverse complement strand
CGCGAGATTTAATTGGATGCATAAAATACATCTTAACTTTATTTCCAAAAAGCTCGTTAATAAGCTTTACTTCAACGATTGAAGCCACATCAAAATGTTTAATTCCTGCTTCGAATAAATGCGCCAAAACTTGACGATCAGGATTACTTTTTACCGAATATAAAATTTCAGTAGAATTTTTTGAAGATTCAAAATTTTCTACAAAAAAATCAACCGCTTTTTTTATTATTGCAGGACGAAGGCAATAAACTGGGGTTGATGGCAAAGAATTTTTTATAAAATCATTAACGGCTACAAGATTAGAGCCAGAAGCCTCTTCTTGGTTTAAACTTTTGGATTTTATCGATGAATTCTTAATCGATTTTGAGGATTTTTTATCCGCAGAATGCAAATAGTGAATTTTTGAATTTGAAGAGGATCTTCGGTCGTATTCTTGTTCTGGTTCCATTTCTTTTTAAGGGTAAGAGTAATTAATAAAAAAACAAAAATTTAAACAATTTTTGAAAAGAATGTTATATAAAAAAATATAAAAAGAGTGGCGCAAATTAGAAAATTTATTTTAATTGTAAACAATAAAATTCAATTTTATAAAAATAATTAATCTTTTATTTTTAAAATATTAAAAACGAAACAATAAAAATAAGCAAAAAATTAACTAATTTGGTGCCCTCGGCATGACTCGAACATGCGCACACGGTTTAGGAAACCGATGCTCTATCCCCTGAGCTACGAGGGCAAATTATAAAAACAAAAAGGTAATTCAACTTATTTTTTGAGTTTTAAGTTTATGAAAATATTTTTGCATTAACTTTAAATTCTAATTTAAGCGAATATATCTTTTAATTTCATCCACCGAAAATTCTTGAAGATTGCCCTTTAAGCGCAAAACTATTTTTCCTTTTGGATTTACCAACCAAGTTTCGGGAACGGCTTCAATATTGGTAATTTTGCTAAAAATTGCTTTATTGTCAGCGCCAACTCTAGAAAATGGATTACCGTTTTGTTGTAAATATTTTATAGTATTTTTATCAATGTCGCGCCACGCAATTCCATATAAATCAGCTACCGCTTCAGCTTGCATTCTAACTAGTGTATCATGCTCTGCCCTGCATGTTGAACACCAAGAAGCAAAAACATTTATGATGGTATATTTTCCTATCAAATCTTTTTTGCTAAAAGTTTTGCCGGCTTCAAATAAATCAGGAATCGAAAAATCTGGCAAATCGATTTCGACTTCTGCAAAATTAATATCGGCTCCACCATCTTCTTTTTGAGAATCAGCAGAATCTTCATTTGTTGATGAAGAAGTTTCTTGAGAATTTGTTGCATTATCACTTTGTTTATTGCTAAGATTACGCGTAGCAATTGCAATTAAAAAAATCACAACAAATAAAATTGCCAATGGAATAAATTTATTCATAAAATTATTTTTATAAAATGATCAAAGAATTTTCTTTCAATTTAAAAGCTCAGGATAATAAAGCAAGAAGGGGCGAAATAAAAACGGCAAAAGGCACAATTCAGACTCCCGTCTTTATGCCCGTTGGAACTGCAGGAACCGTTAAAGCCTTAAAAACTAGCGATGTTGAAAAAAGTGGCGCCGAAATTATCTTGGGAAATGTTTATCATTTGATGCTTCGCCCAAGCTCTGAACTCATCGAAAAAATGGGCGGACTTCACAAATTTATGAATTGGAATAAATCAATTCTAACCGATTCTGGCGGTTTTCAAGTGATGTCGCTTTCGCAAATTCGTAAAATTTCCGATGAGGGCGTTGAGTTTTCTTCGCACATTGATGGTTCAAAGCATTTTTTGACTCCCGAAAAATCGATTGAAATTCAACATCAACTTGGAAGCGATATAACCATGATTTTTGATGAGTGCGTTGAATATCCCGCAACTTATGAGAAAGCCAAAAAAGCCATGGAGCGCTCTATAGCTTGGGCTCAACGCTCTAAGAATGCTTTTAAAAAACGCGATGGTTTCGGAATATTTGGTATAGTTCAAGGCTCGACCTTTAAAGATTTGCGTGAAATTTCGGCGCAAAAATTAATCGAAATTGATTTTAATGGCTATGCGATTGGAGGCTTGGCTGTAGGCGAGGGCCAAAAGGAAATGTTCGAAGTTTTAGATTATTGCACTGATTTTCTTCCGCAAAATAAACCTCGCTATTTGATGGGAGTTGGCAAGCCAAGCGACATCGTGGGGGCAGTTGCACGCGGAATTGACATGTTTGATTGCGTAATTCCAACGCGCTCTGGGCGCACTGGCCAAGCTTTTGTGCGCGATGGCGTAATTAATATTCGCAACGCTAAATATCGTTTTGACGATAAGCCTCTTGACGAAAAATGCTCTTGTTACGCTTGCAAAAATCATTCGCGAGCATATCTTCATCACCTCGTTAAATCCAATGAAATACTAGGCGCGATGCTTCTTACCGAACATAATATTTTTTATTATCAAGATTTGATGCGTGATATTCGTCAAGAAATTGAAAATAAAAATTTTGACAATTTTTATAACAATTTTTTTGCAAAAGATTTTCAAAATGAAAAAGAAGAATAATATTGTTTGCTTTTCAATTTAAATTATGTCATTTATTCATTATTAGAATTTGAATTTAATCCTCAAAAGTAAAAACCAATTATATGAAAAAATTAATTATTTTATCGGCAATTTTTTCTTTGTTTGCAACAAAATTATTAGCACAAGAGCCTACTGCAAGCACTTCTAGCAACACCGAAACTGCTATTCAAGAATCATCAAATTCTACAAAACCTAGAAAAGGCAAAAGAGAAGAGCGCTATGAAAATGCGTCTCCAGAACAAAAAGAGAAAATGGATAAAAGACGCGAAGAAAATAAAAATCTTTCAAAAGAAGAAAGAATGAAAAAACGCGAAGAAAATAGAAGCGAAGAATATAAGGGCGCGCCTTCTGCAAGCACTGCAAGCAACGCCGAGCCCGCTATTCAAGAATCATCAAATTCTACAAAACCTAGAAAAGGCAAAAGAGAAGAGCGCTACCAAAATGCCTCTCCAGAACAAAAAGAGAAAATGGATAAACATCGCGAAATGATGAGAAGTTTAGCGCCAGAAAAAAGAGAGTTAGTGAAAAAAGAAATGGAGCGTCATCGCGCAGAAATGAAAAAAATTACTGGCTTTGATTTACCGTCCCCTGGCAATCAAAACGGACCCTTGGACAAACCAGAATAAATTATTATTAATCAAAAAATTAATTTGAACATGAAAAGAATCGTTATTTTTTTAGCTTTTTTTATAAGCGCAGAATCTTTTGCTCAAAATCCGAATCAAAACAACAATCAAGTTAAGCCTGCTGACAATAAAAAAGTTTTGCAAGCTCCAAAGTCTGATTATAAAGCCCCCGAATTTACTCCAGAAGAAAAAATTCAAATTGAAAAAAACACCGCCGAGCAAAAAGAATTTGAAGCTATTTTAAAAAACTTAACTCCCGCTGAAAATAAGAAATTCCAAAAAACTAATCAAGATTTTGGACTTAAAATGATGGAATATACAAAAACTCTAGATGATGAAATTTTAAAAATATCAAAACTTCGAAATTTGATTGCGATCAATACTTATATTTTAAAAGGCGTTCAAAACTCTGACCCCAAAAGACCAGCTCCAAAAGAAATGCAAGAATTTTATCAAAAACAAATTAACGCTTATCAAAAACTTTCTCCGGAGCAAAAAACTTTGGTAAAGAAAGAATTAATAAAATATCGCAAAAATATTAATGCGCTAGAGAAAAAGCGTCGCCAAGAATTTAAAACATTGCTTAAGAAAGACATTTCGTTTTTTAAAGAAAGAGAAACTGAGAAAGAAATAGAAGATGACAATAAATTTTAATTTATTATTTATTGGTTTGACTTAACTTTATCAACAACATCATTCACCACTTTTGATACCCCCGGAACTTCCTTCATTACAGCGTCTGCGCCCTTTTTAATATAAGGAAGGGCGATTATAATAATAACTATAAAAACTATAATTCTCAATAAAAACATAATTTGGAAATTGACATTTAATATACTTTAGGAAAAAATTTATTATAGAAATTTCTAATTACAAATTAAATCTTCATGAACATTATCAAATCGATCAAATCACTACAAATTATTGACTCTAGGGGATTCCCAACAATTGAAGCAACAATTGTGCTTGAAAGTGGCGCAGTTGGATCTTGCGCGGTTCCATCTGGAGCTTCTACTGGCAAACTCGAAGCTTGCGAGCTTCGCGATGGCGATGCAAAACAATATCTTGGCAAGTCAGTTTTAAACGCAGTAGAAAATGTTAATTCAATTATAGCTTCAAGGCTTCGTGGACTTGACGCCACCAATCAACAAAAAATTGATGAAATTTTAATTGATCTTGATGGCACGCAAAATAAATCAAAGCTTGGCGCCAACGCTATTTTAGCGGTTTCTTTGGCTTGCGCAAAAGCTTGCGCAAATAATTCCAAAAAACCTTTTTTTGAATATTTGGGAGATTCGCACGGTAATTTAATGCCCGTACCAATGATGAATATAATCAATGGTGGCAAACATGCGGACAATAAAATTGATATTCAAGAATTTATGATTGCACCGATTGGCGCAACGACCATTGAAGACGCGATTCGCGCTGGCGCAGAAATTTTTCATCACCTCAAAGCAACACTTAAAAAACAAGGGTTCAATACCAATGTTGGCGACGAAGGTGGCTTGGCCCCAAACTTGGATTCAGCGCGTCAAGCTCTTGATTTTATAACCGAGGCAACCATTAAAGCTGGCTATAATTTAGGCACTGATATCATGCTTGCGCTAGATTGCGCCTCTTCAGAATTTTATGAAAACGGCCTTTACAATTTAGCGGGCGAGGGCAAAAAACTCAACAACTCTCAAATAATTGAATATTATCAAGATTTAGTTAATTCTTATCCGATTTTTTCTATCGAAGACCCTCTTGCCGAAGATGATTTTGCTGGCTGGAAAGAGATTACAAAAGCCTTGGGAAATAAAATTCAAATTGTTGGTGACGATTTATTTGTTACCAATCCTAAAATTTTAGAAAATGGCATTAAAGAAAAAATGGCCAATGCGGTTTTAGTCAAAGTCAATCAAATCGGCACTTTAAGCGAAACTTTGCAAACTATTAACATCGCCAAAAATGCCGGATACAACAATATAATTTCGCATCGCTCGGGCGAAACCGAAGACGCCACAATTTCTCATATTGCGGTTGCCACAAACGCTGGGCAAATCAAAACCGGCTCACTTTGTCGCTCTGATCGCACGGCAAAATATAATGAACTTTTAAGAATTTCTAACTACCTTGGAACTAGCGCAAAATATGCCGGCAACTCAATTCTAAAAAAATAATATGAGTCGCATTTCTTATTTAAATGGCGAATTTTTGCCTCACGAAAAATGTTTTGTTCACATCGAAGATCGTGGTTTTCAATTTGCTGATGGTGCCTATGAAGTCACGCTTTTCGAAAATGGTCAATTAATTGACGGAAATCTTCATCTTCAGCGCTTAATGCGCAGTTTGAAAGAGTTAAATATCGATCATAATTTTAGCATCGAAGACTTAACGAAAATTCAACTTGAGCTATTTTCTAAAAATAATTTTACAACCTCGGCAACTTGTTACTTACAAATTACTCGCGGAGTCGCTAATCGCACTCCATGGTGCCCAAAAAACTTAAAAAACACCATTAGTGCAACTGTATCACCTAGAAAAATTGTTAATCCCGAAGAGTTTGAAATAGGCTACAGCGCCATGACTCACGAGGATATTCGCTGGAAAAGATGCGATATCAAAACCATCAATCTTTTAGCTTCAACTTTGGTCAACCAAAAAGCTAAAGACGCGGGCTTTGACGACGCAATTTTTGTGCGCGATGACATCATTACCGAAGCAACTTATGCCAATGTTTTTATAGTTGATGCCAAAAAAAATCTAATTACTCACCCCGCGAATAACCATATTTTATGCGGTATCACGCGCAATCGTTTAATTAAAATTGCTCAAGAAAATAATATTAATGTAATTGAAAAAACTTTTAGTGTTGATGAGATGATGAACGCTTGCGAGGTTTTTTTAACGAGTTCAAGCTTAATAATTCGACCCGTTTTTAAAATTAATGGCCAAGAAATTTTTGGAAAAGAATTCGCCTCAAGCCCATCAGTTGCAAAGATTTTGAGCACAGCTTACGATAAATTTATTGCTTCCCATAGTTAATAAATTTAACATTTGGAATTAAGATATTTTACAAAGTTTATGACTTTTTTCTTCGATGCAAGAAATAAGTTTTTTGTTAAAATCTTCTTTGCTCAATCCTTTCTCGATTGCCGGAAGAAATTCAATAATAACGGTTCCGCGCTTTTTTAAAATTTGACCCTTAGGCCAGAAAAGCCCAGAATTTAGAGCCACTGGAATAATTTTTACATCGCAAGAATTGTAAAGCGCAGTTATGCCCGCTTGATAAGGATATTTTTCAATTAAACCTTCGACCGGAACTCTTGTGCCTTGGGGGAAAATCACTATCGATTGTTTTTTGCCTAAGTAATTTTTGGTTTGATTTATTACGGATTTCAAAGATTTAACGCCACCTTTGCGATCAACCTTAATCCCGCTCATAACTTTTAAGAACCAACCATAAAAAGGAATGATCTCAAGCTCTTTTTTATAAGCATAGACTGGGCAATCAATAATTAAATGCATAATCACCGTTTCCCACATCGATTGATGCTTGCACGCATAAATGCAGGGTGTTTTTGAAATATTTTCTTTGCCGATAACTTTATAATTAATTCCACATAGTTTTTTTAACATCCAAAAAAGCACTATGGCCCATATTTTAGCGCCTTTATCAGCAATTTTTTCGCTACGAAAAATAAACGATGGAAGAAGAAATATAATTGGGATTATTATTCCCCACAAATTTACAAAAATTGAAAAAATTACCGAGCGAAAGATTTGCATTTGAAGAAGAGTTTTGTTTATAGCGCCCTTAAGCTGGAATATATAAGTTATTTTGATTCAAGGATTGGTGTTTAGTGGTGCCGGATGTCGGGATTGAACTGACGACCTACTGTTTACAAGACAGTTGCTCTACCGCTGAGCTAATCCGGCATAAATTTAATGATTTTAATTTTATTATGTCTTCAAAAAAACTGCAAGTTTTTTTGTAAAAATTAAATCGAGCCTTATCAATTGACAAGACTCGATTTAAAAAAATAAAAACTATCTTTTAGCTGGAACTGGAACTGGAGCTGAAGCTGGAGCTGGATTAGCAGCTGGAGCAGCAACGGCAATTGGTGCAGCAACTGGAGCTGCAGCTTTTTTAGCTTTTTTAGTTGCATTAGTAGCATTAGTAGCATTAGTAGCATTATCAGCTTTTTTAACTACTTGGTTAGATTTATCAGCTGGAACAACAGTTTCAGAAGAATTATCAACTGGAGCCTGAGCTTTTTTAGCTTTTTTAGCTTTTTTAGCTTTTTTAGCGGCTTTTTTAACTTGTTTTTCTGCTTTAGCATCAACAACTGGAGCTGGATTAGCAGCTGGAGCATTAGCTGAAGCTGTATTAGCAACTGGAACAGTATTTACAGCAGGAACTGCAACAACTGGTGATTTAGTAGCTGAGGTTTGTGCATTAGCAGAAGAAGCAAACAATGCAACAACCGCAAGGATTAGTGAAAATTTTTTCATGTTTTTTAGCAAAATGATTTTTATTAATGCTGATTTTCGATCAGTTTTCTTTTTAAAAATAATAATTGGTCTTTAAAAAATTGATTAACAATCTCAATAAAGAGTTTTTTATATAAAAAGAACCAACAGAAAAATAAAATTTTAAAATTGTTTGTCAACAGGGTTTATTGTTAAATAAAATAATATCCAATAGAAAACACGAAAAACAATTCCCGAAAATTATAAATTCTACTAAATTAATTATTTCGGTTAACTAAAAAATCTACCAGATCATTCAGCAGGTTAGCTTTTTCTCCAAAGATTTTTAAATGCGCTTTTGCTTGTTCGCTCAAAATTTTAAGCTGTTGGCTTGAGCGCTCTAAGCCAATAATATCAACAATGCTAGCATTTTCTTTGGGCTTCTTATGAGTGATTTCGTCGATTTCTGTTTTGCCGATTGGGAACCCTAAATGATCAAGAATATCGTCTTTGATTTGAAACGCCAAACCTAAATCATGGGCATAATAACGAATTGCTGAACGCTCTTCCTTGTTGGCCCCAGCTAAAATCGCCCCGCATTCTGCGGATGCCATAAAAAGCTCTCCGGTTTTGAGTCTATGCAAATTAATAATGCGCTCTTCGGAAATATTTTTATCAATATTTTCAATATCAAGCATTTGTCCACCGACCATTCCTTTAAAGCCAGCTGAAGTCGATAAAGTTTTTATTAATTCGCAACGAATTTCGGCGTTTGAATGCACTTCAGAACTTGCTAAAATTTCAAAAGCAAAAGTGAGCAAAGCGTCACCGGCAAGTATCGCCGTGGCTTCATCAAATTTTTTATGATTAGATAATTTGCCTCGACGAAAATCATCATTATCCATCGACGGCAAATCATCATGAATTAACGAATAAACATGGATAAACTCTATCGCCGAAGCGCAACGCAAAGTTTTTAGAATTGGGAAATTAAATATATTGGCGCTCGCCATTAATAAAAATGGGCGCACTCTTTTGCCTTCTGATAAAGACGAATAGCGCATCGCTTCAACAATTCTTGAATCAGAAAAATTTTCTGGTAATAATTCGCTCATTGTTTTTTGCATATAAAAAGCGCAACTAGCCATCGATTCTCGAAGCGATTTAAACTCCATAATTATTTCAAATTATTTTTTAAAGATTTTGTTAAATATTTTCCCGTAACCGAATTTTTATCTTTAGCAACTTGCTCTGGAGTGCCTTGAGCAACAATATATCCACCTTTATCGCCCCCACAAGGACCAATATCGATTATCCAATCCGCCGTTTTTAAAACATCAAGATTATGCTCGATAACCAAAATAGAATTACCCGATTCAACTAATTTATGCAAAACCTTAAGAAGCTTGCTGATATCTTCAAAATGTAAGCCCGTTGTTGGCTCGTCAAGAATGTAAAGTGTATCTCCCGTTGCTTTGCGACTTAATTCTTTGGCAAGCTTAATTCTTTGCGCTTCGCCTCCCGAAAGGGTTGTGGCACTTTGTCCAATTTTAATATAACCCAAACCAACATCACATAAAGCTTTAAATTTTTCTTGAATATGAGACATGTTCGAAAAGAAAGCACAAGCGTCTTCCGCGGTCATTTCAAGAATATCAGAAATTGATTTATCTTTATATTTAATTTCGAGAGTTTCGCGATTATAGCGCTTGCCGTGACAAGTTTCGCAACGAACATAAACATCGGGCAAAAAGTGCATTTCTATTTTTATAACTCCATCACCTTGGCAAGTTTCGCATCTTCCGCCCTTAACATTAAAAGAAAATCTACCGACTTTATAACCGCGCGCTTTTGAATCTGCTAAATTAGCATAAAATTCACGAATAAAAGTAAAGGCGCCGATGTAAGTACAAGGGTTGGAGCGGGGAGTTCTACCGATTGGCGATTGATCAATTTCAATAATTTTATCAATTAAATGATGTCCAAATAAACTTTGGTAAGGTCCCGGAGTCGCTCTGGCTTTGTTAATAATTTTATCAAGAGCGGGAAATAAAGTTTTAATAACCAAGCTCGATTTTCCTCCGCCCGAAATTCCCGAAACTGCTACAAAAACCTTGAGTGGCAAATCTAGATCGACATTTTTTAAATTATTCAATGTAGCGCCTTTGAGACGAATGACTTTTTGATTATCAATTTTGCGTCTTTTGCTAGGAATTTCGATAGTTTTTTTACCGCTTAAATATTGTCCCGTGATGCTATTCTCATCTTGAATAACGAAATCTGGCTTTCCTGCCGAAATAATTTGACCGCCATGAATTCCAGCCCCCGGGCCAACATCGATAAGATATTGCGCCTCGCGCATCATCTCTTCATCATGCTCAACCACAATTACTGAGTTTCCTAAATCTCGTAAATTTTTTAAAGTGGTAATTAATTTATCATTATCAGATTGATGTAATCCGATCGATGGCTCATCTAGAACATAAAGGACTCCCGATAATCCCGAACCAATTTGCGAAGCTAAGCGAATTCGTTGCGCCTCACCGCCCGAAAGCGTTCCCGCCTCACGATTAATCGTTAAATATTCAAGCCCAACATTCGATAAAAATCCTAAACGACGCGTAATTTCTTTGAGCAAGCGTTCAGAAATTTGCCGTTGCATTGAAGTCAAAGATTTAGGCAAATTTGTAAACCACTCGATTGATTTTTCAACCGACATGGCGCTTACTTGGCCAATATGTAAGCCTGCAATTTTAATCGACAAAGATTGTTCGTTAAGACGATAACCATTACAAGATTCGCACTTTTTAAGCGCTTGATATTTTAAAAACTCATCCGCCCCATCTTCATTGGCGCTTTCAGCGATGCGCTTTTTCATATTATTAACAATTCCATCAAAAGTTTTTTTAACACGAATTGCTTTTAATCCGTCTTCGATTTTTAATTCAATTTCTTCGCCTCCAGTTCCGTAAAAAATTTTATCCTTTACCTCTTGTGAAAGAGTTTTAAATGGCGCATCCAAGCTAAATTTATAATGCGTTGCCATTGCCGACAAAATTTGCTGATAAAAACGCTCTTGCGTTCCTTTCCACATTGAAATTGCGCCCTGTCTTAAAGATAAATTTTCATCTTCGACCAATAAATCGATACTGAAATAGCGCTCGGTTCCGAGTCCATCACAATGTTTACAAGCTCCAAAAGGCGAATTGAAAGAAAATAATCTTGGCTCAATTTCAGAAATTGTAAAACCCGAAACTGGACAAGAAAATTTTTCACTAAATAAAACAATTTCACCAATTTGAGCTTTTAATAGATCGTTGGTTGGCGATTGAAAAGTTTCGTTTAAATTTTCATCTTTGTCTGAGGTCGCTTCTTTATTTTTAGCATCTTTTTTTGATTTGGTTTTAAGATTTGGAGCTTTAACTTGCCCCAAATGATCATCGGGGAAGCTTACGATTTCAACACAAACTAAACCTTCGGATATTTTTAAAGCGGTCTCAACTGAATCAGCAACTCGGTTACCAAGATCTTCAGTAATAACAATTCTATCCACCACAATTTCAATATTGTGTTTTTTATTTTTATCAAGTTGTGGTAAAATTTCATTTAAATCATGAATATTTCCGTCGATTTTAATTCTTTGGAAGCCTTGTTTTCTAGCATTCATCATTTCTTTACGAAATTCGCCTTTTTGCGCACGAACAATTGGCGACAAAATGTAAATACGAGTTTTTTTAGGTAAAGCTAAAATTTTATCAACAATCACCGACGAAGATTGACTTTCGATCGGCTTTCCAGTGGCGGGAGAGTAGGGCACGCCAATTCTTGCAAAAAGCAATCGATAGTGATCATAAATTTCGGTAACCGTTCCAACTGTTGAACGCGGATTGCGTGAAGTGGTTTTTTGATCAATGGCAATTGCCGGTGAAAGCCCCGTTATTGATTCAACATCAGGCTTGTCTTGCATATCTAAAAATTGTCTTGCATAAGCTGAAAGACTTTCAACAAATCTTCTTTGACCCTCGGCATAAATCGTATCAAACACCAAAGAGGATTTGCCAGAACCGCTCAGGCCGGTTACGACAACAAGTTCATTTTTAGGAATTTCGATGCTAACATTTTTTAAATTATGCTCTTTAGCGCCAACAACTTTAATAAATTTTTCTTCCATGAAAGATGACTCGATATTTTAAAATTTAAAATTTAGGTTTTGTTAAGTGGGATTCAACGTTAAAGTTTTTACAGTATACTTAAAAAATATGCTATTAGTTTTTTTTATTTTTTTTCAAAAAACCTTATAAAGTTAAAATTAACTTATCGCGATAAAATTCATATTTATAAAATTTTTGTAAAAAACTCATTCCGAGAAGTGGCGTTACTAGGTTTGAATTTGTGATTGAACCTTGTACATTATAAAATTTTATTCCCGAAACCTCAACTTCATCAAAATCAATTGAAGCTCCGTAAGATTGCCCGTTAGCGGTTTGAAAGACTTTATTATAATTAATATTTTGCAAATTATATCCTAATTTTAGTGCGATTTTTTCATCGATTACCAAATCGCTGGCGCCAGTATCAATCATAAATCGCACTAACTGATTTTTAATTTTAACATCAAGATAATAATGTCCATCTTGCGCAACGCTCAATGTCAATTCTTGATGATTTTTATTTATGGCTTTAGAGGGAAACAAATCCAACAAAACTCGATTTTTTACTTCGATAATTTCAAAACGATAACTATACAAAACTAGCGCGACAAGAGCAAACGCAATCCATAATCCCGTATATTCGAAAAACTTTTTCATCGGCAATTCTTTGCGGGAAAAGCCCATAATTAAAAGCGCAATTAAAATTAAAATATATACAATGTTTGCCCACTCGCGTGAAGCAATTTCACTATATTCCATGACAGAAATTTTTTAAATTATTTATAACTATTTCATTTTCTTCATCGGTGCCAATTGTTGCACGAAGACATGATGGCAATCCATAACCTTTCATTTCGCGAAAAATAATCGAATTTTCGAGAAGTTTTTGATTAATATTTTGACAATTTTTTTCCGACAAAAAATCAATCAAAATAAAATTGGCAATCGATGGATGAATCTTAATTTTATTTATCGCTCCCAGCTCTTCATTTAAAGTTTTTAACCATTTGGTATTATGATTTTTTGAATCTTGCATAAAATCATCATCATCTAAGGAGGCTAGAGCTGAAACCTGCGCTGGTCCCGAAACATTAAATGGACCACGCGCTTTATTTAAAATATCGGCGATATATTGCGAAGAATAACTCCAGCCAATTCGTAACGAAGCTAATCCATAAATTTTGGAAAAAGTTCTGGTTAAAACAACATTTTTATAATTATTAACCATTTCAAAACCATCATAATAATCATCAACCGCAACGAATTCTTCATAAGCATGATCAAGAACAATTAATACATTTGATGGAATATTTGTTATTAATTTATTAACTTCATCTTTATTTAAATAAGAGCCTGTAGGATTATTTGGATTGGCAATAAATATTATTTTAGTTTTTTTATTAACGGCATTAATTATTGCGTCGACATCGGTTTTAAGATTTTTTTCTTTAACTTTAACGGCCTTAGCCCCAACTCTTTGCGCCGAAATTGGATACATTAAAAATCCATGTTCGCTATAAATTATTTCGTCACCAACGCTCGCAAAAGAAGATGTGAGTAAAGCAATTATTTCGTCGGAACCTGCTCCACAAACGATTTGATTCGAATTAATATTATTTTTTTGAGCAATTTTTTCGCGCAATAACCTTGATGAACCATCGGCGTAACGAAAAACATCTTTGGCATGCTCAATATAGGCAATTAAAGCCTTGGGACTGGCTCCGAGAGCATTTTCATTTGATGATAATTTAATGACTTTTTTATCCCCAACTTTTGATTTTCCAGGAATATAATTTTCAATTTCCAAAAGATATTTATGAGCTTGCGGTTCCATATTTATTGACGACGAATAATTTTTAAAACTAATTCCACATTTTCAATTGGCGTTTGTGGTAAAATTCCATGACCTAAATTAAATATAAAAGGTTTGTCGTTAAAAGTATCTAAAATATTTCTAACTTCTTTTTCTATTTCTTTTTTATTACCAAAAGCTAACAAAAAATTATCAAGATTACCTTGAATAATTTTATTTAAATCTTGTTGTAAATATTTTTTTGCCCAATTTTTTTCAAGATTTTGGTCAATCGCCAATCCATGACAATCAACCTCTTGGGCAAATTGTTGATAATTAACTCCAATTGATTTTGGGAAATAAATAACTGGAATTTCCGGATGATTTTCTTTTAAATAATTAACAATTTTTTTTGCCGGTTCAATTATCCATTTTTGAATTTGAGATGGTGGCAAAACTCCGGCCCAAGAATCAAAAATCTTTATAATATCAGCTCCAGCCTTGATTTGAGAAGTTAAATATATTTTTAAACTTTCGGTTAAAATTTCAATAAGTTCTGCAAATAATTCTTCATTTTTTAAAGCTTCTTGTCGCACTTTATCAAAATTTTTTGAACCGCCACCTTCAATCATATAACATGCTAAAGTCCAAGGAGCCCCACAAAAACCGATTAAAGCCTTATCGTTAGAAAGTTTTGATCTTGTAAGCGTAATGGCTTCATAAACACTTGCTAAATGATTGTTTATGTTTGAGGTTTTTAAATCTTTTAAATCTTTTTCTAAATCAAATTTTGCTAATTTTGGTCCATGATTTTTAATAAAATCAACTTTAATACCTAAGGCGTCTGGTATAACTAAAATATCTGAAAAGATTATCGCTGAATCAAATTCAAAACGCTTAATTGGTTGTAAAGTGACCTCACAAGCCAACTTCGGATTATAACATAAATCTAAAAAATTATCGATTTGTGAACGAGTTTTCATATATTCTGGAAGATATCTTCCAGCTTGACGCATAATCCAAATTGGTGGAATATCATAATGTTGTTTTTTATTTAAAACATTAATTATTTTTTTCATTATTTTAG
>CAMDCJ010000034.1 GCA_945890035.1 Rickettsia typhi | reverse complement strand
AAATTGCACCCTTTTCCGGCCTCGCTTTCAACAAAAATTTCTAATCCAAATTTTTGATATTTAGCAATAACATCGGGGGTTAAAGCCACCCTTTTTTCATTTTGATTATTTTCTTTAATCGCAAGAAGTTTCATGTTTTTTAAATTTATTTATGATTTATCTTGAGTTAACGAGATTTTGTAAAATTTATATTCAAAAAAACTTATAAAATGGTGCGTTCGAGAAGACTTGAACTTCCACGGGTTTTACCCCATAACGACCTCAACGTTACGCGTATACCAATTCCGCCACGAACGCATTTTATAAATTAATTTACCAAAGGTTTGATGCGATTTAAAGCTACAACAAACATTGATAAATCAGGATTTTGTTCATTCTTCAATTCTAAAATAAAATTGTCAAACCTTTCTATTAAGAAAATTGAATTTTTTGACCAATCTTCAATTAAATTTTCAACTTTTTTATCCTTATTTTTTAATCCAAAATTAGCGATATCTTTCGCTAAACGCATTTGATAAGAATATAAATCCTCTAAAACAGTTTTACTCGAAAGTTTTTGCCAATGATTGTTTAAAATAATTTTATTAAGCCTACTTCTGAGCCATTTTAAAGAAAATCTTGTGCCGACCGCAAAATAAATTTCGGCGATGGTTTTAATATCGAATTTTGTCGCCAAAGCAATTTCAGAAATATCAAAAGCCGAAGCAACTGGATCCATTGAGGCAACTCGCTCCGACAATTTTCTATCAACTTTATTAATGCAATATCTTTCGATTTTTCTTGCAAAAGATTCATGTGAAGCCTTTGCCAAAACTGATGGCAATAATCCAAATAATTCATCAGCAATTTTTTGAAATCTTGCAACAACTTCAGTAACCGAACCTTTAATTTGATTGCGCAAAAGCCATAAAACCGAACGCTCAATTAATTTATTTGCACTCAAAAACATTTGCATTTGAGTATTTAACGGGATTGCGCCGTCAAGCTTCTCAACCTCTTGCCAAATTTCACGAATTCTAAATGAATCACAAGCGATAATAAAATTTTTAACAACTTCAATCAAAGAAAAACCACTATCTTGACAAATTTGATTGATAAAAGTTATGCCGATTCTATTAACTACAAAATTAGTAATTTGAGTAGCGATAATTTCATTGCGAAGCTGATGATTAAGTATCTCAGCGGTCAATTTTTCTTGCATTAATTTTGGGAAATATGCCAATAATTCGCTTTCAAAATATTTATCTTTTACCAAATCCGATGCTAAAATTTTATTGTAAATATCCATTTTAGAATATGCCAACATCACGCATAATTCGGGGCGGGTTAGGCCTTTTTGTTCAATTTGAAGTTTGTCAATTTCTTTGCGACTTGGTAAAAATTCGATGGTGCGATTTAATAATCCGCCTTTCTCGAGACTATCCAAAAATTGCGATTGCTCACCAAGCGATGAGTATCCAAGGCTTTGCGCAATTGAAATAGCTTGAGTTTGTAAACGATTATCGCTCAACACCAAAGCCGAAACATCGTCGGTCATCGATTCAAGAATTTTATTACGCTCTTCAAGATTTATTTTTTTGCTTTTCATCGCCGAAATCAAAGCGATTTTAATATTTACTTCATGGTCAGAACAATCAACTCCCGCCGAGTTGTCCATGGCATCGGTATTAATTCTACCGCCATTTTTTGCGAATTCAATACGACCTTTTTGGGTAAAACCTAAATTTCCGCCCTCGCCTATAACTTTGCAATTCAATTCATTGCCGTTAATTCGCAATAAATCGTTAGCTTTGTCGCCAACATCTTGATTGGTTTCATCTTGCGCTTTAACATAAGTACCGATTCCACCATTCCACAATAAATCAACTGGGGCTTTTAGAATTGTGCGCATCAAGTCTGTCGGCGACAATTCATCTTCAGAAATTTTCAAAATTTCTTTAATTTCTGGAGAAATTTTGATTGATTTAGCGCCTCTTTCAAAAATACCTCCACCTTGGGAAATCAATGATTTATCATAATCCATCCAAGTTGATCGCGGTAAATTAAACATTCTTTCGCGCTCTTTAAAAGATTTTTGCGAATCTGGATTTGGATCGAGAAAAATATGAATATGATTAAATGCCGCAACAAGTTTAATATGCTTTGAAAGCAACATACCGTTACCGAAAACATCGCCCGCTAAATCACCAATTCCAACGCAAGTAAAATCTTGAGTTTGAGTATCGACGTCAAATTCTCTAAAATGACGCATGACTGAAATCCAAGCTCCCTTGGCGGTAATTCCCATTTTTTTATGATCGTAACCAACCGACCCACCCGAAGCAAAAGCATCGCCAAGCCAGAAATTATATTCTTGAGAAATTCCGTTGGCAGTATCAGAAAAAGTTGCCGTTCCTTTATCTGCCGCAACTACTAAATAAGGGTCAGAAGCATCGTGCATTACAACATTTTTTGGATGCTCAACTTTGCCGTCAATCACATTATCCGTGATATCCAATAAACCGCGTAAAAATGTTTTATAGCATGAAATACCTTCTTGCTGAAGTTCATCGCGCGACATTTTTGAAGTGTCAGATTTAATAACAAAACCACCTTTAGAACCAACGGGAACAATAACTGCGTTCTTTGTCATTTGAGCTTTCATTAAACCCAAAACTTCAGTTCTAAAATCTTCTTGACGATCAGACCAGCGCAATCCACCGCGCGCAACTTTTCCACCTCTTAAGTGAATAGCCTCAACTTTTGGCGAATAAACAAAAATTTCAGCATGCGGGAGTGGCAATGGCAAATTTGGCACTTTTTTACAATCAAATTTAAAGGAAACATAGCCTTTAAATTGATTATGAATGTCAGTTTGATAATAATTTGTGCGCAGAGTTGCATTTACAGCCCCTAAGAAGCGACGAATAATCGCATCATCCGCAACATCTTTTATTTTAGTTAAATCTTCGTTAATTTTTTTAATAATTTCTTCGGCCTTAATAAGGCGTTGTTCTTGCGTAATTTTTAAATTTGGATCAAACTTTGTTTCGAACAAATCAACCAATGATTTACAAATTTGAGCATTGCGCACGAAGCACTCCGCTACATTGCTTTGATTGAGTCTAAAGCCAGTTTGATAAAGATATTTGAAATATCCACGCAACATAAAAATTTGCTTCCAATCAAGATCGCAAACAACCGCAAGTTTATTCAAAGAACCAACTTTGGTGATATTTTTCCAAATTAAATCGATGGCAACTTCAAAATTTGTTTTAATTTTTTCAGTTAATTCTCCACCATTTTTTGAAAGATTTAAATGGAAATAATGAATCCAAGCTTTTTTAATTGAAATATTTTTTAAATCCTCTTCAACTATGACTGCGTAAGTATGCTCTTTGATAACATTAAATCCAAAACTTTCTAAAATTGGCATTATCGAAGAAAGTATAATCTCTTGATGCGGTGAATAAATCTTTAATTCCGCGATTTCCTTTTCGAGTAAATCAGATTTTTTATAAAGATTAAAAATTGGTAAATTTTTTTCAAAACTATTTTCAATAAATTCGATATCATCCGCCGCAACATTGGCATCGAAGCGGTTAACATAACTTACCGAAAAAGAATTTTTATATTTTGCGTGCAACAAAATTCTTTTTTCATCTTCAAATTTTGCTTTTATGGCATCAATTAATTCATCACTCCAGATTTTTGTCATTTTGATAATTTGATGTTCAATAAAATTTTCATCGAACTTAGGGATTCCTTTGTTAGTTCGAATTATTAGATGAAAACGAATGAGGTTTGATTCAGTAATTTGCACAAAAGAATCGGCAACTTCGCCGTTAAAAACTTCACATAAAAATTCTTTTATTTTTTCACGCATTTCAGAATTACTTCTATCGCGCGGAGTATAGATTAAACAACTTACGAAGCGGTTGAATTTATCTTTTCTAGCAAAAAATTTTACAATTGAGCGACCCGCAATTGAAACGATTCCCGTAGCATTTTTTAATAAATCTTCTTCACTAATTTGAAATAATTCATCACGCGGATAAGATTCAAGAATCGATATCAAGTCTTTGTAATTGTGGCTTCCTTTGATATATTTAGAATTTTCAATAACATTTGAAACTTTATTTTTTAACAAAGGAATTGAAAATATACTAGAAAAATAAACCGATGAGGTAAACAAGCCTACAAAGCGGAATTCACCGATTACTTTTCCATCTGGTGAAATTTTTTGAACCCTAATTCTTTCGGCATTTGTTGAGCGGTGAATTTTAGAGCGATAGCGCGATTTTATGACTTCAATTACAAATGGATTATGCACAGAATCTCCAACTTCTTTCGGCGAAGAATTAACAACTTCTGGGCAAAAATCTTTATGTTGCGATCTAAATACGCCAAAGCCTGAACCCGCAACCTCAAATAAAGAAAAATCATCTTCTTTAGTAGATTTTATATCAAATTCTTTGGCACCTAAAAGCACAAAATTACCAGACAAAACCCAATTCAAAAATTCTTTTAATTCATCAATTTCTTTAGAGTTTTTAACAATTTTTTTGGCATTATCGATTTCTAAAAAAGATTTCTTAAATAAATCTTTCATTTTATTAAAATCCTCAACCACCAAACCAACCGTTTCGATGATTTTGCAAATACTTTCTTTTAAAATATTTATCTCAGATTGATTAATGATTTTATCGATATGTAATTGAATTAATGATTCTGGCTTAGAGGCTGAAGAGTGAGATATTTCAACAAATTTTCCAGATTTATCCCGATTAACATTTAAAACTGGATGAATTATATTATTAATTTTAATACTCTGTTTATCAAGAAAAGCCACGGTTGAGTCAACCAAAAAAGGCATATCATCATTGATTATTTCGATAATTGTATAAGGGCTTTCAAAATTATCTTGAGCTTTTTGAGGATTATAAACCCTCACATTAAACCCGCTTTTTCTTTCAAAATTTAAAAATTTGAATCCCGAAATAGCGAAGTTGCACAAGGCTTCGGTTGAATAACTTTCAAAATCAGTTAATTTGTTTTCATGATAAAATTCTTTAACAAATAATTCAAAATTTTTCTCCAAAACCTCTTTGGAATTTATTTTTTTTGAAAATTCAACAATTTGTTTAATTAAATTTTGCATAAATGTAATTATTTCTTGATTAAAATTACCACCATTTGCATTCCTTCTAGCCTTGGAGTAAACTCTGGCTTTCCAAAATCTGATGTGTCTAAAAGAATATCTTGCATCATTTTTTCAGCTAAATCGCGATGCGTTATTTCGCGACCTTTCATCTTGATACTGATTTTAACTTTATTACCTTTTTCAATAAACTCATTGGTGTGGCGAATCTTGGTATCGTAGTCGCCTTTGCCAATATTGATTGTCATTTTTATCTCTTTCAACTCAACAACTTTTTGTTTTTTCTTAGCATCAGCAGCTTTTTTTTGAATCTCATATTTCATTTTACCAAAATTTGAAATTTTACAAACTGGTGGATTGGCATTTGGAGAAACTTCAATTAAATCTAAATCAACTTCTTGAGCTTTTTTTATTCCATCAGCTACCGTCATTACACCAATCATCTGACCACGGCTGTCTATAACCCTGACTTCTTTAGCCTTGATTTGTTCATTGATTTTAAAAAAATTATTATTTGCTTGAGCGTTATTATTGTTGTTATTTGTTGATTTCACGAGATATATTAAATTGTTAATAAATATTGCTAAAATTTTAGCTTCTTATTTTGACATAGTAAGCTTCAATTTCTAAATTTCAACTAATGAAATTAATCCGGTGTTTTATGGCGAATATGAATAAAAATAATGGCCTCACCTCAATAAAATCAAAGCGCCTTGAGCAGTTTTGTAGTTTTTTATTTTTTGAAATAAAATGTTCGGCGCTTTTTTTGATTCGCTCGATTTGATGAAAATTTAAAACATTTTCAATGTTAATTTTTTTATATCTCGCCTTCACCTCGACAAAAATTATAAAGTTATTTTTCTTGGCAATTATATCAATTTCTCCAAAGTTTGATCTATAGCGATGTTTTAATATTTTGTAACCCTTTATCCACAAAAAAATCATCACATATTTCTCGGCAAAATATCCAAATTGATAAGTTTTTTTCGAATGGTTTTTAATTTTATGGTGAAATTTCATAGATTTATTTACTTCGTTTTCGACAAATCTAACGCTATTTTATAAATTTCTTTTTTGTTTAAATCAAAAATTTGCGATAATTCAATAGAAATATCTTTTATCGATTTTCCTTTTTTTAACGATTCTTGTATTTCAAAAATTATTTCTTCATTTGAAAAAAATTTTTGATTTTTTGCAGTTTTTTCAACAATAACAACAAATTCTCCTCGTAATTTTTGCGGATTATTTTGAAAAAAATCAACAACTTCATTAATATTACCATAAATGACTTCTTCATGGATTTTTGTAAGCTCGCGGGCAATGCTAATATTGCGATTTTCTAAAGTATTTTTAATAATTTCTAAGGTTTCTTGCAAACGATTAGCAACTTCAAAAAATACAAAACTATAATTTAGCGGTAAAGTTTGGATAACTTGCTGTTTTTGAGTTTTATTACTCGTCAGAAAACCCAAAAATAAGAAATTATCACAAGGAATTCCACTTATAGATATTGACGCCGTAAGTGAAGATGCTCCGGGTACGCAAATTATTTTTTGCTTTTCTTGCCGTAAAAAATTTATTAATTTATATCCTGGGTCTGAGATTAAAGGCGT
Organism: Rickettsia typhi; assembly: GCA_945890035.1. Taxonomy (GTDB): domain Bacteria; phylum Pseudomonadota; class Alphaproteobacteria; order Rickettsiales; family UBA1997; genus CAILUF01. The sequence goes on along the minus strand of CAMDCJ010000034.1, from coordinate 8,053 downwards.
CCCAGCATCAGATATAAGAGCCAACGATTGACCATTATTTAAAATATTTAAAACTTTATTTCTACATAAAGCATCACTAAAATCATTGTACACTAATAATTTCTTCTTTATTATTTCAAATTTAGATAGTAAAATACTAGATGTTCTAGTATCTTCGCAGATTATAAAATCTACCGATTCTAGAGTTTGTAGCGCTCGAATGGTTATATCGCTTAAATTTCCAATTGGAGTCGCTACCACATAAAGTGCATTTTCGATTTTTTGAACTTTAAAGTTTTTAAAAATATCTTGCATGTTTTAATAAATTAATAATTTTTTATGAAAAAAATCTTTTTAATATTAGCCTTAGTTATTTCTGGTTGTAAAGTTAATGGTTTAAAATTAACTCAAGATTTCAATGAAGGCGAAGAAATAGAATATATAAGAACTCCAAAAAAAATTACTAAAACTGAAACTAAAATAGAAAAAAGTCAGCCCGATTTTCAACAACAAATCCCTGAATTTCAAGAAAATTCAAGCAATAACAAAATAAATGATGATAATCTTTTAAATAGAAGTCAAGAAGGCGAATTAATTCTTTCTGACGAAGAAAGAGGATATTTAAAACCCAAAATCGGCAAAAACTTCGAATCAAATAATCTATTCATCCCCCCAGCATCTCATCGCAAAATACAAATTGCCTTATTTTTACCATTCACTGGCAAAAATAAAGATCTAGGCTGGAACTTATTCAACGCTTCTAGTTTATCACTTTTTGAAAATGATTTAGAAAATAAAGTTGAATTAGTTTTATTTGACTCAAAAGATTCTCCACAAGACAGCCAAAAAGCTTTTAAAGAAATTGTGGATAGCAATATTAAAGTTGTTATTGGGCCCGTATTTAGCAATACCGTAATGGCTATTGAAAAAATGGCTCGCGATAACGAAATAACCGTCATTTCTTTGTCTAACAATCATGAATTACTCAACAAAACCAACAATTATGGCGGAGTTTTCGTTGGTGGAATTTTACTTGAATCACAAATTGACAAAATCGTAAATTACGCGATGGATCGAGGTAAATTGAACTTCGCCATCATCGCTCCAAATAATCAATTTGGTAAATATACCACTGATTATTTAAAAAAATTCGTAAGAGCTCGAGATGGAAATTTTATCACCTCTGAATTCTATGAAGCCAATAATATTGACATCGATAGAGCCGCCGAGAGAATCGTAAATTCTTTTGGAGTACCTACAAAATCAAAGAATCGTGACACTGCTTATTTGAGCGATTATGATCGCATTTATCCGCAGATAATTTTGATTCCAGAAGCTGGCAAGACCCTTTCTAAAGTAGTTAATTCAATCAATAAACTTAACAAAGATGAAAGAGATTTCCAAATAATTGGCACTTCTCAATGGGATGACGCCTCAACTTTAAACGATATAAACTTGCTTGGATCTTGGTTTTCAGCGCCAGAAAGCAATAGATTTAGGATTTTTGAAAAAAATTATTATCGCTCTTTCGGAAAATTTCCACCAAGACTTTCTTCGATTGCGTATGATGCGGTTTTGGCAATTTCAAAAATCGCACAAAATAAAACTAATTTGAAATTAACTTTTTCAGATTTTATCGATTATAATAACAATCTTAAAAATGGATTCGATGGAATTGATGGCGTATTTAGATTCTTACCAAACGGGGCCGTTCAAAGAAATTTGGCGATTTTGCAAGTTGGAAATGGTAAGTTTGAAACCATAGATTCATCGCTTGAAAAATTCTTGAAATATTAGTTATCAAATTAATATTTCAAGGCTATCCTAGAGAAATTCTTTTTAAGATATATTAATTACCAAAACAAATTCTCACAAAAATCACAATGGATTTAAATTTAAAAAAACATCGCGAAGACTTAATTTTTCTTCCCCTTGGCGGAGCCAACGAAATCGGTATGAATCTCAATCTTTATCATCTTGACGGCAAATGGTTGATGGTTGATTGTGGAGTCGGTTTTGCTTACGATATTCCGGGAGTTAGCATGATGACACCTGACATTAGCTTCATTAAACAACATCGCGATAACCTTATCGGCATAATCCTCACTCACATTCACGAAGATCACATGGGAGCTGTTCAGCATTTATGGCGTGAGCTTGAAGCGCCAATTTACGCTACCAATTTCGGCGCCAATTTTTTACGCAGTAAACTTGAAGAATACAAACTCGATAAAACCGTTCCAATCCGCATTATTGATGGCTCCAAACCACTTAATCTTCATCCTTTTGAAATAGAATTTATTGGCTTAACACACTCGGTTCCTGAGATGAAAGCGCTCATGATTAAAACTCACAAAGGCAATGTTTTACATACGGGAGATTGGAAATTTGATCCAAATCCGGTTGTCGGCGAAGTAAGTGAAATTGAGAAAATTAAAAATTACGGCGATAAAGGTGAAATCTTGGCGATGATTTGCGATTCAACTAACGCCATCAATGAAGGTCATTCGCGCTCAGAAGGCGAACTTCATGAATCACTAAAAAGCTTGATTATCGGTCGCAATTCTTATGTCGGAGTCACAACTTTCGCTTCAAATATTGCTCGAATCCACACCATCGCTTCAATCGCCAAAGAAGTCGGACGCAAAATTGTTTTGGCAGGATATTCTCTTCACCGCCTTTATGAAGTCGGCAAAAAAAGTGGTTACTTTTTTGAAGATTTTGAATTTATTTCCGATCGTGAAATTAAATTTTATAATAAAAAAGAAATTCTTATAATTTCCACCGGATGCCAAGGCGAACCAATGGCCGCAACGCGCAAAATTGCCTCCAATTCTCATCCTACAATTCATTTTACTAAAGGTGATTTGATGATTTTTTCTTCGAAAATTATTCCAGGAAATGAAAAGAAAATCTTTGAATTATTTGATTTACTTGCCAAAAAACAAATCGATGTCATGACCGAAAAAGATCATTTCGTTCACGTTTCTGGCCACCCTTCAAAAGATGAATTACGCGAGATGTATGCTTTGGCGCGACCTCGAATCGCCATTCCCGTTCACGGCGAATTTATTCACACCAAAACTCATTGCGAAATCGCGCGCGAATGTGGCGTCGAAAAAGCTATTCAAATTGAAAATGGCCTCGCCATCAAACTCGACAAAGATAATATTGTTTCTTCCGACAAAATTGGCTTCGTTAAGGTTGGCTATCTAGGAGTAGACGGCAAACAACTTGTCGATTTAAAAAGCGACATTATTCGCGAAAGAAAAAAATTGCAAGAAGCTGGCATCGTAATCATAACTTTAGCTTTAAACGACTCTTTGAAATTATTGTCGCGACCAAAAATTTCTGCCATCGGTTCGTTCGATTTAAGACGCGATTATGAAGCCGAAACTATGATTCGCAAAGAAATCGAAATCTTCTTGAAAAACAAGGCTCGCGAACTCAATTTGAACGAAGGTTTTGGCTTAAATTTCTTACGCAAAAAAAAGAAAAAGGCCGACCTCAAAGAAACAAAAGTTATTGGCGAAATTCAAAAATCTTTGCGCTCTAGATTGCTAAAAATATTTGAAGATTTAATGGGCAAACGCCCCGCTCTCGAAATTGAAATTATGATGATTAACTAAAATGACTTTACTCGCCTTTATCGGCATGTCTCTAGCTTGGAGCTTTAGTTGGTTTGCCATGAAACTCCAAGTCGATTCATTTATTGCCCCCGAAATTTCACTTTTTTATCGCTTTTTCGCGGTGGCAATTTTAATGATAATTTTATGCGCAATCACCAAAACCAGACTCAAGCCTTTTAGAACCGAATGGAAATATTTTATCTTCATCGCTCTCACCAATTTTTGCTTAAATTTTATCATCGGTTACCACACCACAAAATTTATTCCAAGTGGCATGATCGCAGTAATATTCAGCCTTTCCATCATTACTTCCGAAATTTTCAAAGCACTTTTTGACGGCAAAAAAATTGAAAAAAAAATAGTCCTAAGTAGTTTTTTTGGTTTTTTAGGTTTGCTATTTTTTATTTTTCCAAATTTAAAATTTCATGAAAATTCACAAATTTTTGAAGTCGCTTTCGGAATTTCTTTGGCAATTTTAATGATGATAGTTTTTTCTTTTGGTAATTATTTAGTTGAGAAAAATAAACACCAAAACCACACTCCACTTTTTACTTCAATCACCTTTGGCTCTTGCTTAAGCTCAATTTATTTATTACTCATAAATTTTGCTTTAGGCCATAAATTCGCCATGGATTTTTCAACAAAATATATTGGCTCTTTATTATATCAAATTTTCTTCGCTTCAATTGTTGCTTTTTTATGTTTTTATTATTTAATTCAAAAAATTGGAGCGGTTAAAGCAAGTTATACCGCGCTTATTTACCCAACAATTGCCTTAATTATTTCATCTTTTTTTGAAAATTTTGAATTTACGATTATGGGTTGCGCTGGCTTGGCTCTAATTCTATTAGCTTTGGCGCTCGAATTTATGCCAAAGAAATTTATCAAAATATTTTAATTATTTCATGTCAATTAAAACTGAATTCAAAATCATCGCCGATCATCTTCGTTCTTCTTGTTTCTTAATTGCCGATGGCATCTTGCCAAGCAATGAGGGCCGAGGCTATGTCCTGCGTCGTATCATGCGTCGAAGCATGCGTCAAATTCATAAATTGGGCGCCAAAGAACCTTTAATGTTCAAGCTCGTTGATATTTTAATTAAAGAAATGGGTGCTTACTATCCAGAATTGACAAGGGCTCGCGATGTTATCATCGAAACTTTAAAAAGCGAAGAAGAAAAATTTCGTGAAACTTTGGAAAAGGGTTTAAAAATTTTAGATGATGAAATTCTTAACAATAAAAGCGCTAAATTTTCTGGCGCCCTCGCCTTCAAACTCTATGATACTTATGGTTTCCCGCTTGATTTAACTCAAGATATTTGCAAAGAAAAAAAACTTGAAGTTGATGTTGAAGAATTTGAAAAAGAAATGGAATTGCAACGCGATCGCGCGCGCAAAAATTGGGTCGGCAGTGGCGAAATTAGCGAAGATAAATTATTTTTTGAGCTCAAAGAAAAATTTGGCGAAACCGAATTTTTATATCACCAAACCACCAAAAATAAAGCAAAAATTTTAGGAATTTATCAAAATTTTTGCGCCATTAATGAAATTTCTGCGAGTCAAAAAAATTCACAAGATTCAATTTTTATAATTCTTGACAAAACGCCATTTTACGCCACTTCGGGCGGTCAAAAAGGCGATGATGGAAATTTTATTTTAGCCAAAGAAACTACTGAAAATTCAATTATCGATTATCAAAAAATTAATAATTGCATCGATATTTTTGAAACTAAAAAATTTGCCGGCAATTTATTTGCGCATTTTGTCGCTGATTTCAAAGGAAATTTTAAAGTCGGCGATGAAATTTTGGCACTCGTCAATAATCGCCATCGTCAAATGCGCGCACAAAATCACTCAGCAACTCACTTACTCCACAAAGCTTTGAAGCAAGTTTTAGGTAATTCGATTTCGCAAAAAGGTTCGAATGTCGATGTCAAACAATTGACTTTCGATTTCAATTTAAATCGCGCCATGACCGCTCTTGAAATTGAACAAACTGAAGAGTTGGTTAATTTTTATATTCGCCAAAATTCTATGGTTGATACCAAAGAAATGGAGCTGGAAGAAGCTAGAGAATCAGGCGCCGAAGCCCTTTTTGGTGAAAAATATGATAGCAAAGTGCGCGTGGTAAAAATGGGCCCGTCGGTTGAGTTATGTGGTGGGACGCATGTTGCAAATACCGGCAATATCGGAGTTTTTAAAATTATTTCCGAAAATGGAGTGGCCTCGGGCGTGCGTCGCATCACCGCCAAAAGCGGTTTTTACGCTTTGCAACATTTAAAACTGCAAGAACAAAAACTCGTCGCTCTTCTTGATTCTTTAAAAGTAAAACAACAATTTGACGAAGTTAAAATTGATGATAATGAATTTTTGTCGAGCAAAGTTGGCTTCAATGATAATAGTTTTTTTGTCGATGAAAATTCAACTTCAATAATTAGCGATAGCCAAAGAAAATCAATGCTTGAGGCTCTTGATAAAACTTCTAAAATTGGCGAAGATTGGCAACAAAATTTGAAAGATAAAGACAAGGAAATCGAAAAATTAAAAAAACAAATTTGGCGCAATAATTTAAAAACTTTAACCAGCGAAAATGTTGGCGAAATTAAAATTGCTAATTATTTATTTGACGAAACCGACGCTAAAGATTTACGCGAAATAACCAATGAAGTCAAGTCTTGGCACAATTTTTCTCAATCACAAATTTTAGCATTTTTTGCACAAAAAGATCAAAAAATTTCATTATGTTTGTCGCTTTCCTCTGATTTACAAAATCGCTTCGACGCTTCAAAATTAATCATCCCGATGATCGCCAAACTCGACGGCAAAGGTGGCGGTGGCAAAAAAGATTTTGCCATGGGTGGTGGTGTTAAAATTGACGGCGTTAATGAATCACTCGCGGTTTTAAAAGATAGTTTGAAATAGATTTGGAATTATCTAACAGCATTTACGTTTTTCCCATGTTACTTCAGCAATATTTAATTGATTAAATTTAAGGATCTATAACAGCATTTAATGACTTTATTTGCATCGCCTCACGATTCGCAAAGTTTTCAAAATAAAATCCTAAATTATACCAAATATTTATAAATTTTACTCCGATGATCAATGTCAATAATTACAATGATCATTTTATTATTATCTATTTTGCAAATAATTCTAAACTTGCCAACTCTATAACGCCAAATACCTTGCAAATTCCCCTCTAGAGCCTTACCAAAGATCATTGGTTTTTCGCAATTTGAAATTTTTTCAAGATAATTTTTTAAATCTAATTGCGAATTTTTATCTAATTTTCGCAAAAATTTTAAAATTTTTGTACTATAAACTATTTGCCAAAGCATGATGAGCTTAAACTAAAATAATTTTTCAAAAATTTTTATGAGATTTTTTGCCAAAAATCTTGATGGGCAAGGAAAGATTTGGGATTTTTATGATATTGTTTGGCAATTTTTAAAATTTTTCTTTCGTAAATTTTCGCTAAAATAAAATTAAAAATTGAACTAAATTTTATTGAAAATGAATTTAAGGAATTGCTCATTTTTTGATTATTTTTTTTCATATTTTTTGGTGTGTTTTTGGTTAATTAATTTGATTTTATAATGAATTTTTTAATTGCGAAGCCTTGCTTTAAAATTTTGATTATCTCCTTAGTTGGTGATAAATAAAATTAAGCACTTCAAAACAATTTTTAAAAATTTCCTCATTCCAAAATCTTAAAATTTTAAAACCCCGATATTTTAAAAAATCATCACGAATTTTATCGCTTTTAATTATGTCAATTTCGCCATGCTGACTGCCGTCAAGCTCAATAATTAATTTTTTTTCAAAACAAACAAAATCAACAATATATTTTCCAATTATTTGTTGTCTTTTAAATCTAAAACCACCGAGTTGTTTACTGCGAATATAATGCCACAGCAAGCCTTCGGCATCAGTTTGGTTATGGCGTAAATTTTTCGCGAATTGAAGTTTTTTTTGAGAATATGAATTTTTGCTTTTGTTATTAGCTTTGCACTCCTTGCAATCAGACTTATCAAGCTCGTTGTAATCACCCTCCTCAAGTGAGACTTCGCTACGAAACTCGGTGCAATCACCCTCCCCTTGCGGGCTTATAACCCTACAATTTTTCACAAGCTCGGAAGTGCTTCGGGCTGTAGCTCCCCCCTTGAGGGTTATTTGCGTTTAAAAAATAGCCTAAACGGCTATTTTTAGCAAATAACAGGCTAGAATGTTTTAACGGTAGTTAAAACTTTTAGCCGTGGGGGGTGAGAAAACCGACAGCAACAGGGGTTTCAAGATTGTAAAAAAATTAAAGCAAAAAAATTCCAAAAAAGACGATTTCTTGATTTTGTTTTTAAGCTAAAAAATATTCTAATTTTTCTTAAAAAATTCATCGAAAAATTACATAAATAACTTAAAAAATCACCGATTTTTCTTTAATAAATT
>CAMDCJ010000033.1 GCA_945890035.1 Rickettsia typhi | reverse complement strand
GAAGCCATCTTAATCCACAAGTCGTCTTCGAAATCAAAATGAAATTTTGATTAAGAAAATCGACGAAGCGTTAGTAAGTGTAATGATTATAAAATTAAGCCTAAAGTAAAAATAATTTTTTGCATCATTTTAACTTTGAAATAATGTTTTTTAGTCCTCTTGACAAACTATTAGATTGTTTTTAGAATTTATAAAACAATATTTTATTTTGAATAAAATGTTCAAATTTTGTTAAAATTTCAATTGTCTTAACTCTTTTTGATTTATTGTTTATAAAAGCGAATTTCTTATATTCGCTTTAAATTTATTTTATGGCAGACGTAGCTCAGTTGGTTAGAGCACCAGGTTGTGGTTCTGGGGGTCGCGGGTTCGAAACCCGTCGTTTGCCCCATTTATTTTTTAAAATCTTTTTTGTTGTTCATGGATTTAGTTATTCTTGCAATCATTACCGCTTATATCTTTTATCGTCTTAGTAAAAATCTTGGAAAAATTGACGAGGAAGAAAAGAATGAAATTCATAAAAAACTTTTTGAAAGAAAGAAGCAAATTGAAGAAATTCTCAATAGAGCTCAGCAAAATTCTTCTGCCCAAACTCAAAATAAAGAAGAGAAAATTATTGGCGCAAGTTCAACAACGCAAAAAGAATTTGCTGATTTAAATCAGGCAACTCAAGACAATTTAACCAAAATATTTGAGGTTTGTAATATCAATTATGAGTTTTTTATAAATGGTGCAAAAATGGCTTTCGAAATGATTATAAATGCTTTTTCAAAAGATGATTCTGAAACCTTAAAAAATTTACTATCTGAAAAAATATTTCAAGGATTTAACCTTGCAATTGAAGAGCGCAAAACCAATGAGAAAAAACTTACAACCAATCTAATTTCAATTGACAAAGTCGAAATTTTATCGGCAATGTTAATCGAAAATCAAGCTTCCATCGTTGTCAAAATAATTTCCAAACAAATCAATTACATTTCCGATAAAGAGCAAGTAATTATCGAAGGAAAAAAAGATGAAATTTCTGAAATAACCGACCTTTGGACATTTAAAAAAGATATAAAATCTTCTAATCCAAATTGGTTTGTCTCTGCAACTTCAAGTTAATCAAAATCATATTTAATTTATGGCATCATTAATTGAAAAATCGCTTTTAAAAGTTGGTAACAAGAGTTATCAATATTTCTCATTGCCTCAAATAGCTAAAGAATTTAACGTAAATATTGATAATTTACCATTTAGCTTAAGAATTCTCTTAGAAAATCTAGTTCGCACTTATTCTGATAAAAAAATTTTAAAAGAGCATTTTTTGGCAGTTTCTGAATCAATTAAAGATTCGTCAAAAAGAATTGAAATTGCTTTTTCGCCAGCGCGAGTTTTAATGCAAGATTTTACCGGAGTTCCTGCTGTTGTTGATTTGGCAACTATGCGTGATGCGGTTAAAAAAATGAATAAAGATCCTAAAAAAATCAACCCACTTGTTCCCGTTGATCTAGTTATTGATCACTCGGTTCAAGTTGATTTTTATGGTGATAAAAATGCTTTTGAAAAAAATGTTGATGCTGAATATGAAAGAAATAAAGAGCGTTATGAATTCTTAAAATGGGCACAAAAATCATTTAATAATTTTCGCGTGGTTCCGCCGGGAACGGGTATTTGCCATCAAGTTAATCTTGAAAATTTGGCAAGAGTTGTATGGACAAAATCCGAAGATGATCAAGAAATCGCTTATTTTGATACCTTAGTTGGAACCGATAGCCACACTACGATGATTAATGGTTTGGCGGTTTTGGGTTGGGGAGTTGGTGGCATTGAAGCTGAAGCCGCAATGTTGGGACAGCCGGTTTCGATGTTAATTCCCGAAGTAATCGGTTTTAAATTATTTGGAAATCTCCGCGAAGGGATTACGGCCACAGATTTAGTTTTGACAATTACGCAAATTTTGCGTAAAAAAAATGTCGTCGGAAAATTTATAGAATTTTTTGGCGAAGGTATCGCTAATTTATCCTTGGCAGATCGCGCTACAATAGCCAATATGGCTCCTGAATATGGCGCAACTTGTGGCATTTTCCCAATCGATAAAACTACTCTTGATTATTTATATTTAACAGGGCGCGCTCAAGAAAATATTGATTTGGTTGAGCATTACGCCAAAGCTCAAGGAGTTTTTGTTGATTCTTCAAATCAAGAATTGCAATTTAGTGAAATTCTTGAGTTGGATTTATCAAAAGTAGTTCCAAGCCTTGCTGGTCCTAAGCGTCCACAAGATAAAGTTGTGCTTGATAAAGTGGCGGAATCTTTCGAAATTTTGCAAAAAGAATTAAATATTTCCAATCACGAAGCGATAAAAATTCCCGAATTAAAAACCGAAATCACCGATGGCGATATTGTTATCGGCGCAATTACTTCATGCACTAATACTTCAAATCCGTCAGTCTTAATCGGAGCAGGATTACTTGCTAAAAAAGCGGTTGAGCTTGGTTTAAAAATTAATCCTCGCGTTAAAACTTCATTGGCGCCTGGTTCGCAAGTCGTTTCCGAATATTTGAATAATTCAGGTCTACAAAAATATCTTGATGAACTCGGTTTTAATGTTGTCGGATATGGTTGTACAACCTGCATCGGCAATTCAGGACCATTACATAATAAAATTGAAGAAGCCATCAAAGATAACAATTTAGTTGTTGCTTCAGTTTTGTCGGGAAACCGCAATTTTGAAGGACGCATTCATTCTTTAGTTAAAGCAAATTATTTAGCATCACCGGGATTGGTTGTTGCTTATTGCTTGGCGGGAAGCGTTAAAATTAATCTTGATCAAGATCCAATTGGCATCGATAAAAATGGTAATAAAGTTTATTTAAAAGACATTTGGCCATTAAAATCAGAAATCGATGCGGTGATTAATCAACATGTTAATCGGGCAATTTTTTCTGCAAAATACGCCAATCTTTTTGAAGGCGATAAAATTTGGCAAAAAATTCAAGTTGAAAAATCCGACACTTATAAATGGGATGCAAACAGCACCTATATTCGCTTGCCGAACTATTTCGATAATCTTCATAATGATAATGCCAAAGCAATTAAAAATGCTAAAATTTTAGCAATTTTCGGCGATTCAATCACGACAGATCACATTTCTCCAGCTGGCAATATCGCCAGCAATTCTCCCGCCAGTTCATATTTAAGCGAAAAAGGAGTTGAGAAAAAAGATTTTAACTCATACGGCGCTAGACGCGGTAATCACGAAGTTATGATTCGCGGAACTTTTGCCAATGTGCGCATTAAAAATGAAATGCTCGGAGGTCTTAAAGAAGGAGGATTCACCAAAAATATCAATAATGAAATAACCTCGATTTATGATTCGGCAATTTCTTATCAAGATAAAAATTCTTTAGTTATTTTTGCTGGTAAAGAATATGGCACCGGATCTTCGCGCGATTGGGCGGCGAAAGGTACATTTTTACTCGGAGTTAAGGCGGTGATCGCTGAAAGTTTTGAGAGAATTCATCGTTCCAATCTAATTGGCATGGGTGTTTTGCCGTTAATTTTTAAAGAAAATCAAAATCGTAAAACTTTAAATTTAAATGGTGATGAAATAGTTGAAGTTTTAGGAATAGATTCTAATATTAAGCCAAGACAAGATTTAAAATGCATTATTCACAAAAAAGATGGTTCTAAAATTGAGCTTAATTTAACATGTGGACTTGATACTGGCAATGAAGTTGAATATTTCAAATGCGGTGGTATTTTACAATTCGTTATTAACCAAATTATAAATTAGTTTATGCAAATCAGAGTTCTAGGTTCTAATGTTGATGTCGGAGAAGCTCTTACGAAAAATGTTCAAGAGCAACTCGATAAAACGGTAAAAAAATTTTTTGAAAAAGCCATAAGTTCAGAAGTTCATTTTAAAAAAGAAGGTCAATTATTTAAAGTTGTATTGATAGTTAATGAAGGCGTTAAACATGGTCTCGTCATTAAAGCTGATGGCGATGCGGGCGATGCATATGGTGCTTTTAACGAGGCTTTGAAAAAAGCTGAAGCGCAACTTAGAAGATATCGCAATCGCATTAAAGACTATCGCGCTCAAGGTGGTATAAAAAATATCGAGCCAGATTATAAAATTTTAAATGCCACAAAATATGTTCTTCCTCCGCTTCCTTACAATGTTTTTAATGAAATGGAAACTACCGAAGAAGAAAAACCAAGTGAAAATCACAAAGTAATTTCTGAAAAAAATACTGAAATTGAAACTTTATCGATTGATGAAGCCATCATGAAAATGGATTTGGCAAATCTTCCCGCTTTAGTTTTTATCAATAATATAAATCAAAGATTAAATGTGGTTTATCATCGTAAAGATGGGCTTATATCACTAGTTGATCCACAAGTTTAGAACAAAATGCGTAGTTAATTTATTACGCTTTAACAATTAAATATAGAGACCAAAAGGGGGTAAATTTATAAATGGAAGTTACGATTCAAGGTAAAAATGGAATTGAAATGGCTATTCGCGTTTTCAGAAAAAAAACTCAAAAAGAGGGTTTGGTAAAAGAATCTCGTAGAAGAAACGAATTCGAAAAACCGTCTAAAAAAATTAAAAGAAAACAAGACGAAAGCGTTTCCAGAAGAAAAAAAGCTCGCAAAGGCGAGAATGTTTACTAAAAAAGTCGGAGGGGTGTTTTTCACCCCTCTTTTTTAGTTTTAATAAAGTATAAATCTATCACATTTAACCAATAATCATTTTTTAAATTAAACCGATTGGTTAGATAACAAAAACAATCCAAATTCCTTAATGATAAACGTTAGTCACAAAGACAAATCAGTAATTTTGCTAATTGCAGTTGCTTTAATTTTTTTATGGTTAATGGTCTCGATATTTTTGGCAATTTATAATAAAATAACATTTAACACATCAGATTTAAATCGAATAAGTTTAGTTGAAAAAGGTAATTGGCTCAATGTTGTCAAGCCTTTAAAGAATTCAGATATTGAAGGAAAAATTGTTGTAATGCATTTTTGGAGCTATTCTTGCTCAAGCTGTGTTGAATCGATAGAAAAATTAAAAGAACTTGATGCAAAAAATCCGGATTCATTGGCGATAATTGGAGTTCATAATCCAATTTTTGATAATGAAAAAAATTATAACTCCGTAAAAAAAGCCGTTATTCGTCACGAAATTTCCTATCCAGTTATTAATGATTCGCGCTTAGAGTTAGCAAAAAAATTTAATATCAAAAACAATCCAAGTTTTTTAATTTTTGGATTAAGCGGAAGGGTCGATAAAAAATATGTTGGCAGTGATTCCATTGATAAAGTGATTAAGCGCACTCAAGAACTAATTGATAAAAATAAGTTTTCCATAAACCATTCTCGACTACCAATTGTTCTGGAGAAAAATATTACCATAGCGAGTCTTCTTACTTCCCCAACTAAAATTATTTATGAAGAAAATTTTTCTTACAAAGGTCGAGAATTCCCGGCTTTTATAATCGCCAATAGCGGTCAAAATTCGGTGTTAATTTCAAGCATGATGGGAGAAATAATTTTAAAAATAGGTAGCGGTATTCGAGGTATGGTTGATGGCGATATTGCTGAAGCAAAATTCTCATATCCGCAAGGAATATTGTATGACAATAAAAATCTTTATATTGCCGATACGGGAAATAATTCCTTACGACTAGTTGATTTTGAAGCTCAAAAAGTTAAAACCATAATTGGCTCTGGAGAGCAGGGCGAAGCGCTTCAAGTTAAAAGAATTGACGCTAAAAGCATTGATTTATCAGCTCCAACTGATTTAGAATTTTTCCCAGACGACTCAAATATTGCCATTAGTAATTCGGGAACCAATCAAATTCTAGTATTTGATATAAAAAATAAAAACATATCAATCCTTGCTGGGAATGGTGAAAAGGGAGAGGATGATGGAGTTTATCCAGAAAATTCTCTTGCGCAGACTACGGATATGGCGGTTTACAGCAATAAACTTTATTTTGTCGATGGCCTAACTTCAAATTTAAGAGTTGTAAATAAAGACGGAGTTTTGAAAACTCTTTATAGCAATAAATCTTCAAAAAAATTACAAAATCCAAGAGGTTTAATAGTCGATGATACTGGAGCATACATTTCCGATAGTTTCAATCATGTTATTCGTAAATATGATTTTAATTCACAACAACTTAATACATTATTTGGATTTGATAGAGGCGAGGATGTTGGTACAAAAACTTCATTTGATGAACCGAGTGGATTAGTTTCGATTATTGATAAACTTTATGTTGTTGATACGAACAATAATCGAGTTCTTGCGGTCAACAGAGTAAAGGGTTCATCAACATTGCTTGATTTAATTCCTCCACAAAAATTATACAAAGAAACCATTGTTGAATATCTTCCAAATTTACAAAAATCTCAAGATATTTTTGTAAGGCCAGAGGTTGAAATTAATATTAATATCAATGTTAAGCAAGGTTGGAAAATCAATCAAATTGGACCAAGTTTTATAAATTTATTAGAATTAAAAGATGAAAAAAATGCTACTCTAATCGCAAGTTATGATTGGAATGCGATTTTACTAAAAAAAATCGACTCTTTAAAATTAAAAAAAGATCAAGAATATTTATTGCAAGGAAAAATTTATTTTTGTCGAAATTCTGTAAATTCGCTGTGTTATATCAAGAGTTATGAGCAAAAAATTATCCCAAAAGATGATTCGCAAATTACTCAAATCGAAGTTGATATTGGTCAATAAAAATTCTTTAAAATTTTTTTAAAAAACTTAAAAAATCACTTCTTTTTTAAGTTTCTTTACGATATAATATTTCAGTATTAAAAATATCAATTTTTATAAATTTTATTTTAAAAATTGCTGTAAAAAATAACAAACAAATTTTCTTAATCACCAAATTTCTAAAACAAAATGTCAAATAAAAAAGAAAATATTCAAGAAGAAATCGTTGAAAATCAAGCGCAAGACTACGGCGCGGATTCAATTAAAGTTTTAAGAGGATTAGATGCCGTTCGTAAGCGCCCTGGAATGTATATTGGTGATACCGATGACGGTAGCGGTTTGCACCACATGGTTTACGAAGTTGTTGATAATGCGATTGATGAAGCTTTGGCTGGTCATTGCGATGAAGTTTTAGTTGCTATAAATGGCGATGGTTCAGTTACCGTTCGTGATAATGGTCGTGGAATTCCGGTTGATATTCACAAAGAAGAAGGCGTTTCGGCGGCTGAAGTTATTATGACGCAACTTCACGCGGGCGGAAAATTTGATCAAAATTCTTACAAAATTTCGGGTGGTTTGCACGGCGTGGGTGTATCGGTTGTAAACGCTCTTTCTGATTGGCTTGAACTTAATATTTGGCGCGATGGTAAAGAATATTTTATGCGCTTTATCCATGGCGATGCTGAAGCTCCGCTTAAAACAATTGGCGATTCAAAAGGTAAAAAAGGAACCCAAGTTACTTTTCATCCATCAAATCTTACTTTCAGCAATGTTTTGGAATTCAATTATTCAACTCTTGAACAAAGATTGCGCGAATTGTCATTTTTAAATTCCGGCGTTAAAATTATTTTAAAAGATTTACGCGGAGAAGAGCCAAAAGAAATTATTTTATTTTACGAAGGTGGCGTCGAAGCTTATGTTAGATTTCTTGATAAAAGCAAAAATGCTCTTCACCCAACTATTACGCTACAGTCAACCGATAAAGCAAGTGGCATCAGCATGGAATTGGCTATGCAATGGAATGATAGTTATCATGAAAATGTTTTATGCTTTACTAACAATATTCGTCAACGCGACGGTGGCACGCATCTAGCGGGCATGAAGGCGGCATTAACTCGCACCATCAATAATTACGCAACTGAAAGTAAGCTTTTTAAAAAAGACAAAATTGTTTTAAGTGGCGACGATGTTCGCGAAGGCTTGACAGCAGTTCTTTCGGTCAAAGTTCCTGATCCAAAATTTTCTTCTCAAACTAAAGATAAACTGGTTTCTTCCGAAGTTAGAACTCACGTTGAAACTTGGGCAAATGATAAATTGGCTCAATGGTTTGAAGAGCGCCCAACCGATGCTCGTGCCATTGTTGGCAAAGCAGTTGAAGCGGCTCAAGCTCGTGAAGCGGCTCGTAAAGCTCGAGAATTAACTCGTCGCAAATCAGTTCTAGAAATCTCAAGCTTGCCAGGAAAATTGGCGGATTGTCAAGAAAAAGATCCGGCATTAAGTGAAATTTTTATTGTCGAAGGAAATTCGGCGGGCGGTTCTGCCAAATCGGGTCGTAATCGTAAATTCCAAGCAATTTTGCCAATTCGTGGTAAAATTTTAAATGTCGAAAGAGCGCGTTTTGATAAAATGTTATCTTCAACTGAAATTGGCACCATCATTATCGCGCTTGGCACAGGGATTGGCCTCGAAGATTTTGATGCTTCAAAAATTCGTTATCATAAAATAATTATCATGGCCGATGCCGATGTCGACGGTTCGCACATTCGAACTTTGTTGCTTACATTTTTCTTCCGCCATATGCCAAAATTAATTGAGTATGGTTATCTTTACATCGCGCAACCACCACTCTACAAAATCAAAAAAGGTAGCAGTGAAGTTTATGTAAAAAATGAACAGGCTTTACAAAATTATATTATTCAAAATGCCACTAACAATGCTATTTTGAAATCAAAAGCGGGCGACAGAGCTGGCGCAGATTTGCAAGATTTTGTTGTAAAATTAACTAAATTTTCTCATTTAATTTCTTCGCTTTCGCGGATAATTCCCGCCGATATTTCTGAAAATTTAGCATTGGCAAAAGCTTTCGATAAATCATGGATTGATGATTCTGCAAAAACTAAAACATTGATTAAAAAAATCGAAAAAGTTTTTGGTGAAAATGTTGACGAGCAAACTACTTGGAGTTGCATTATTACAGAAGAAAATGATATCGAATTAATTCGCGAAACTCGTGGCGTAAAAACTAATTTTTTAGTCAAAAAATCTCATTTAGATTTGCCAGAAGTAGCAGTTTTAGCGCAAATTGTTGAGCAAATTGGCGATGATTTTGTTGGCCCTTTAAAATTCATCCGCGGTGAAGAAGAGAAATCTTCAAATCGTCCGGCGGAACTTTTAAATATTATTCTTGAAGCTGGTAAAAAAGGCGTGTCAATTCAAAGGTTTAAAGGTTTGGGTGAGATGAACGCCGAGCAACTTTGGGAAACAACTCTTGATCCAGCGAATCGCACTTTATTACAAGTTAAAATTGATCAATTCGACGAGGCCGATCAAACTTTCTCAATCTTGATGGGAAATGTCGTTGAACCGCGTCGTGACTTCATTCAAGAAAATGCTTTAAAAGTTATTAATTTGGATGTTTAAGGAATTTTCAAAAAACCATCGGACTTAAGCTCCCCCCTCAATGGGGGAGCTAAAGCCCGAAAGGATTTACATTAAAAAAATAGCCTAAACTGCTATTTATAGCAAAATTAATTAATAGATTTGGCTATTCAACAACAATACAATCGGAGCGAGTTTTTTGAGCTTGAGAAACGAAGCGCGTGCAAAATTCTTCGGCATCAACTTGATTAAAAAAATCGCCAATTTGTAAGCGATAGAAAACTCCACGACGACCCAAATCCGCTTCTTCAATAAAATATTTAGTTCCGCTAAAAACTTTTGGATAAAGGCGACTTAGTTTTTTCCAATGTTCTTCACAATTTTCTTTAGAAGACATTGCTGAAATTTGAACACGAATAGCATTACGCTTACGAGCTATTGGCTTAGGTGCAACTTTTTCTTCGACAACTTTTGGAGAATCCTTAATTTTTTCAACTTTTTTTTCTTCGACATTTTTAGTTTCAATTTCAGGTTTTTCAGCAGTTTCATTGGAAAGTTCATCAATTTTTTTAACTAAATTTTCTGGATCACCCAATCTTTCATCTAAAGCATTTTCGTTTTTGGGATTGCGCGGTGGATAAGCCGGCTCTTGACTTTTGTTAACTTTAATTTCTTCTTTTAAAATATCTTTGCGATTACCAAAAATATCATCATAGATTGAGCGATTAACAACCTGATCACTACCTTTTTCGTAGTCGCCATTTTCATAATCTTTAATTGCAGATTCTGGACCTTTAATAGTTTCAATTTCTTTGTTTGAGGGGCCGCGACTTATGAAATAATAAGCGTTTAAGGTGATATAAATAAATGCTGAAAGCGATAAAAAAGTTGCCGAAATTAAGAAAATTTTTTTCGCCAAAAGTGGATTTTTTTCTGGCTCGTTAGTTTTTTTATATCCAAAATCTTCCATTTTTATAATATTAATTTAAATTAACGCATTTCTTCTAGAGCCTTGATATTAAATATATCGAGACATTGAGAAATAACTTTTTTCAAAGCTAAAATTAAATAAATTCTAGCAAAACTAGTTTCAAAATTATCTTTTAAAATAAATTTTAAATTTTGATTCTCAATGCCTTTGTTCCATAATCCATGAAATTCTGCACTTAATTCTTGTAAATAAAAAGCTAAACGATGAGGTTCAAAATTTGCAACCGCCATTTCAATTGAGCGCGTAAAGCTCGATAATTTTTTAATCAAAGAAAGTTCACTTTCATCTTGTAAATTATTTAAAAAATCAAAATTAGCAAGCGGTTCAATTTGATTATTTTCGTCGAAAATTTTATTATAAAAATCGCGATGTTCATTTTTTAAATTTCTTAGAACGGAACAGCATCTAGTATGAGCATATTGCACATAAAAAATTGGATTATCTTTTGATTGCTCAATTACTTTGTTTAAATCGAAATCGAAAGGCGCATCATTTTTGCGAGTGAGCATTATGAAGCGCAAAACATCGGCGCCAACTTCATCAATCACTTCGCGAGCGGTAATAAAGTTGCCGGCTCTTTTCGACATTTTTAAAGGCTCGCCATTTTTAACGAATTTAACCATTTGGCACAAAATTATTTTTAGTTGCGCTTGATTATTAGTTAAGGCTGAAGTCGCCGAAGTTAGGCGTTTGACATAACCTGAGTGGTCGAAGCCGAGAGGCATAATAAAAATGCGCGCTCCACGCTCAAATTTGCTTCTGATGTAAGCCAAATCGGCGCCAAAATAAGTTGGAGTGCCATCGGATTTTTTAACAACGCGATCTTGATCATCGCCAAATTTTGTTGAGCGAAATAAAGTTTGGTCTTGGTCGTCATAGCCTTCTGGCAAAGCGCCGACGCCCTTTTCAGTTTTTGGCGCCTCAAGTTTTCCGACATAAATTAAATCTTGTGCTTCTAAAATTTTTAAAGTTTCTTCGATTTTATTTTTATCATGCAAATTAGTTTTTTCTGAAAAATAACTATCATGTTTTATTCCAAGAGCGAGTAGATCATTTTTAATTAAAGCGAGCATTTCGTTAATTACAAAATCACGAATTTTGGGCAAATATTCGGCGGGAGTTTTGTCAATTAAACTTTCTTGAAAATGGACTTTTAATTTTTCGCCAATTTCGATTAAATATTCTCCCGGATAAAGTCCTTCGTAAAAATCAACTGAGTGTCCGAAGCTTTGTAAATAGCGCAAGTAAGCCGATTTTAAAAGTGTTAAAATTTGTCCGCCGGCATCGTTAATATAATATTCCTTCAATACATCATAGCCAACTTTTTGTAATAATTTTGCTAAAACATCGCCATAAATTGCGCCACGCGTATGTCCGACATGAATTGGCCCCGTAGGGTTTGGCGAGGCATATTCTAAATTTATTTTTAAATTATTACCAATATTAGGAAATTTTATTTCTTCGCCAGAATTTATACTTTTCAATATCTCGTAATAAATATTATTTTTTAAAAATACATTGATAAATCCAGCGCCGGCAATTTCGATTTTTTGAACATTTTCGTTAGAAAAATTTTCAATTATTAATGTGGCGAGTTGATTTGGATTACTTTGGAATTTTTTGCATAAAATCATCGCAATGTTGCAAGCTAAATCGCCATGAAGCCTATCTTTTGAAGGTTCAACGGTAAAATTTTTTAAATCAACTTCAGTGATTATAATATTTTTTTCTTTAGCAATTTTTTGAACTACTTTGGAAAATTCTTCGCGAAAAATTTGAAAAATATTTAACATTTTGCAATTAATAATTAGTTCTTTAGAATTTGAAATTATCAATAATAAATTTAAATTTGAATTAAATTTTATGGATATTAACTATAACAGCACCACCTACTTAATTAAAAGAATTTCGCGCGAATATATTTATCCGCATTGGAAAATTTTATCAATCTCGGTAGTTTTAATGCTTGTGATTGCTGGCACAACATCGTTTCACGCTTGGTTGATTAAACCTGCGCTTGATTCGGTTTTTGTTGAAAAAGATTATCACGCCTTAATTTATATCCCGATTATTGTTTTAATCGTTACTTTTGTCAAAGGCTTTGCGACTTATTTTCAACTCTTGACGATGAATTATTTGAATTTGCGCGTCACTTCCGAAATGCGCATTCGTCTTTATCGACACTTCATAACCTCAGATATTTCTAAGCTCCATAGTAAATCTTCGGGCGATATGATCGCTAGCATTATTGGTGAAATCGGCGCGGTTGTAAATCTAATAAGCATTAGTCTCAATGGTTTTGTTAAGCAACTTCTTACAATTATTGCTCTAGTTGTGGTGATGTTTAATCAAAGTTTAGAATTGTCTTTGGTGGCATTTATAGGCTTTCCATTGGCGGTTTATCCAATTTATAAATTGGGTAAAAAATTAAGAAATTTGTCATTTAAAAACCAAGAAATGGCAGGGAAATTTAACTCACAAATGAGCGACACTTTGCAATATTCCAAGCTAGTTAAGGCTTATCATTGCGAAGAATTTGAAGTCAAGAGAATGTCTTTAATTATTGACTCAATTTATAAAATGGGCAAAAAACTTTCGCGAATTTCTTTGATTTCATCACCTTTCGTTGAGAGTTTGGCGGGGTTTGGAGTCGCCGCGGTAATTTGGTATGGCGGTCATCAAGTAATTTCTGGCACCACAACTCCGGGAGCTTTTTTCTCTTTCTTCGCGGCGATGATGATGGCTTATCGCCCGTTAAAAGCAGTTTCGGGAATGAATTCAAGTGTGCAAATGGGCTTGGCGGCGGCTTCAAGACTTTACACTTTATTGGATGAAAAGCCTAAAATATTTGATAAACCAAACGCTATTGATTTAAAAGAAGTTAAAGGTGATGTTGAGTTTGAAAATGTGCAATTTTCTTATGATGAAAATAAAATTACTTTAGACAATGTAAATTTTAAAGTAAAAGCGGGGCAATCGGTTGCCCTGGTTGGTCATTCGGGCGGTGGCAAATCAACAATTATGAGTATGATTTTGCGCTTTTACGATCCAAATTTGGGCTCGATAAAACTTGACGGACATAATATTTCTGACTTAACTTTAAAATCTTTACGCAGTTCAATGTCGGTTGTGAATCAAGAGGTTATGCTTTTCGATGATACTATTCTAGAAAATATTCGTTATGGCAAGGTTGATGCTACGGAAGAGCAGATTCTCAGAGCTTCTAAAATGGCGGAAGCTGATGAATTTATTCAAGAATTGCCCGAAAAATATAATAGCAGAGTAGGGCAAAATGGCATTCGTTTATCGGGCGGTCAGCGTCAAAGAATTGCCATCGCAAGAGCTATTTTGTATGATGCGCCGATTCTTTTGCTCGACGAGGCGACCTCATCGCTTGATCCAATTTCTGAAAAATTAATCAAAGACGCACTTAATTCTTTGATGAAAAATCGCACTTCAATCATTATCGCGCATCGTTTATCAACGATTATTCATTGCGATAAAATTGTGGTAATTGCTAACGGCAGAGTCGTTGAAGAGGGTTCGCACAGAGAGTTGCTTGAAAAAAATGGCGCTTACTCAAATCTTTATTTAAAACAATTTGAAATTAATCAAGATGTCTAAAAGCGAAGAGATGCTTAAAAAAGAAGAGGGCGAAGATATTTTAAAAGTCTTGGAGGAGAAGCCTTCGGACATAAAAAATATCAAGCCAAAATCGCATTTAAATACCGACAATAAACTCCAAAAAGATTTAAAAAAGAAAAAATTATCTCAAGCTTTGAGGGCTAATTTAAATAGAAGAAAGGGTTGAATTATATAGAATTTTGAAGGTCAATCTGAATAGAAGAAAGATGGATTGATGTTTGTCATTTACCATTTACCATTTACAAAACACTTGCAAATCCTTTAGTTTTTAGCTCTCATGTTTTACGGGAGAGCTAAATCCCGAAAGGTTTTTATTTTTAAAACTGGGAAACGGAATGTTATTAAAACCCTCTATACCTTCACCTTTGTTTAGTTTGACATAAAGAGGCAAGGCTAGTTGCGAGTGCGTCAGCCACACCAAGTAGTTTGGCTTGAAGGGGTTTTGGGTCTGGGCCAGGCTCTGAAGATTTAGGTAAATGTTTATCAATTAAACTTTTCATTTCCGGTGAAGCAGAAGATAATAATTTTTGAATGTTAACGCGACCTTCATTGGACATAGCGCCGTGTTTTAATAATTTATTAACGAGATTGGCATTATTGTTTGCACAAGCTTTAAAAAGAACGGTTTCTCCTTCATGATCGACTAAATTTAAATCAGCTTTATTAGCAATCAAAAAATCAAACATATCCTCGAAATGTTTTTTAGAGCCAGATTTTTCAGAAAGTTTTTCAGAAACGAGCATAAGGGGGGTTTTTCCGTGCGAATCTATTCTTATATCCACGAGATATGGATTTTGGTTAATCAATTTTTTAGATGAATTAAAACTATCCGAATCAGAATCATTTTTAAGAGCCGAACAAAGATGATCCTTACCAAGCTCTTTAATTTGATTTAAATAATCGATATATATTTGTCCCTTATTTGGGTTGGCATCATTTTTAAATAAATTAAATTTTTCTCGATCTTTTTCGAAATCGAGTATATCTAATGTTCCTCCTTTAATTTTAGCGCCAGCATTAAATAACTCTTTAACAATTTCGAAATTGTAATTTTGGCAAGCTATATCAATAGGGGTTGTTTTTCCATCTTTTGCGACTTGATCTATTTTAGCTCCTGCGTCAACTAAAATTTCAACAGTATCTTTATTACCTCTTTGAGAAGCGATATGAAGAGCGCTTAGTCCATCATAATTCGTGATTAAATCT
>CAMDCJ010000032.1 GCA_945890035.1 Rickettsia typhi | reverse complement strand
TATTATTAACCAAAAAAACCTCTAAAGATTTTCTTACTAAATAATTTTTACTTCTATCAAGTGCTGAAGCAGATTTTTCGAGCGACATGAAAAGGTCGGAAGGCATTGATATTGTTAAGTTTTTAGATTTAATTTCCATATGTTTAAATTAATTAAAAGTTGATGATGTTTATTTATCAAAACTTAAACTATTTATAAATATATAATAAATCTAATTAAAAAATATTACAAAATAAAATTATCTTAATGTTGTTCTAAAACAGTACAATTATTTAAAACCTAACAATAAGTTTAAGCCTAAATAGATAAAAGCAAGCATGGATAACTTTTATTGCAAAATAAATCTAAGCATTTTTTAATTAATAAAAAATAGTTTTAGATAATTTTTTAACTTAGAAAATAAAGGCTTTACGGAATAATTTATAAAAATAAAAACAACAATAATTGCGTTTAACTGATTTTAAAATTAAAAGAAAAGAATAATTTATCAAAAATTTTTGAGTTGAAAAATCATTGATTATTTTAAATAAGAAAAGATTTGAATTTTTTTATAAATGATTTTATACTTATTAAAACTCAAATCTTTTTGAATAATTTTCAAAACATTATCAAAATCTTCAAGGCGGGGTAGCTCAGTTGGTAGAGCAGCGGGATCATAATCCGCGTGTCGGGGGTTCAATTCCCTCCTCCGCTACCAAATCTTTATTCCCGAAATTAATCAATTATCTATCATTATCACGATTATAAGGGGATATTGATATATTTAATTAAAACTTATCAAATAAAAATTGAGGGAATATTAAAATCAAACCCACTAAAAGACTTATACCTCTAGATTTTATAATAATGTTATAAAGCCTGCGGGCTCTAGATCCCCCCTTGAGGGGGAGCGGGCTAAAATGTTTTAACGGTAGTTAAAACATTTTAGCCGTGGGGGGTCAAAAAACATACAGCATCAAGGGCTTTAAGATTATATAAGAAATTGAAATAAGAAAAATTCAAAAAAGACAATTTCTTGATTTATTTAAAAGTCTTCAAATTAATCAATTTTTTAATTAAAATTGGATGATTTTTTAAGATAATTTAATAATTTTTTAAGAAATAATACGAGTATTTTTTTAATTAAAAATGAAATCAAAAAATTATTTTTTAGAAATTTTTACTCCGGCTTTAGATCGATGATAATCTAGGCTTTTTTGACCCCTCACGACTCCCAAATCGCAACTAACGTTGCGATTTTATCGTCCGCTCTCCCTCAAGGGGAGAGCAAGAGGCCGCTGATGTTACAAAATTTACTAAATTTTTTAGTAGTGTAAGCCCTCAAGGGGGTGGCGACAGCCCGATGGCTTTATGGGTGCGTAGAAATTTGTAGGGAGTTAGTTAATTTGCCTATAATTATTATAAAGACTTCGTATCTGTTGGAAGTGGCGGAAATTTAATTGGCGGTGGTGTAATGCTACCCTGATTAATAGGGCTAGTAGAATTAATATCGATCATAAAAATTTACTTTGGATTATCGTTAAAAATGTCCTTAAGATATTATTATTTTTATGTCGAGCGATAATTGTTAAAAATATTGATTAACATGTCGTTAAAATTGAAAATAATGTTTTTGATTTTTTATTCAAACGCCTCTTTGTTCCTCAGATTAACTTGCAAATTTCCCCCAAAATCTCGCGAAGGTTGCAATTAAGTTTAAGGAAATTAAAATTAGCTAATATTATTAAAAACTTAAACATTTAAATATGTCGCAACAACTTGAAAACACTACTCCGTTCTTTAGTGCCAATATTGTTTTTATAAACGAACTTTATCAGAAATATTCGCAAAATCCAACTTCGGTCGATGCTTCTTGGGCAGAATTTTTTTCACAAAATCATGATGAAGTCAAGGCAATATTAGCCGATTATAACGGTCCATCTTGGAGCAAGAGAAGCCTTAAGGTTGTAGGTTCGCAAGATTATGATATTTCTTCGAACGCTCCGAAAGAATTACCAAAAAAAGATGCAAAAAATATTCCACAAATTGCTTCGAAAGATTTAAATATTCGCTTACAAAATTTAATTTCTAATTACAAAAGATTTGGACATTCAGCTTCAAACCTTGATCCACTTGGATTAACTCCGCCACAATATGTTGCGGAAATTGATTTAAAAAATAATGACATCGATGATTCTGATCTAGAAAAAGAAGTTAATTATGGCGGACAAAAAGTTAAATTAACGCAAGCCATCGCCAATTTAAATTATATTTATTGCAACACAATTGGCTGTGAATTTGAATATATTCGTGATCAACAACAAAAAGATTGGTTGGCGCGCGAAGTTGAAAATAGTGCCTTTGAGGCGGTTTCAAAAACTGAAAAACATAAAATTTTACAAGAAATTATTCGCACCGAACGCTTCGAGCAATTTTTGCACAAACGCTTTCCCGGCGCCAAAAGATTTTCGATTGAAGGTGGAGAATCTTCGATTTGCGCGGTGGAAAAAATTATTGATGCTTCAGCACGTAGCGGAGTGAAAAAAATTATTATCGGCATGGCGCATCGTGGTCGACTTAATACCTTAACGGGAGTTATGAAAAAGCCTTACCATCGCCTTTTAGCTGAGTTTCAGGGCACGCCGGGAATTCCTGAATCGGTTACCAAATCAGGCGATGTTAAATATCACATGGGCTTTTCTTCGACGCGTGAAATTGATGGCAATAAAATCGATTTGTCTTTGGCTTTTAATCCATCACACCTTGAGGCCGTTAATGTCGTGGTGGCTGGTCGTATTCGTGCGACGCAAGATTTAATGCAAGATGCTTCACGAAGTCAAGCTTTGGCGTTGTTGCTTCACGGCGATGCGGCTTTTGCTGGTCAAGGTTCGGTTGCCGAAAGTTTATTGATGAATGGTACCGCGGGCTATGATACCGGTGGCGTAATTCATATTATCATTAATAATCAAATCGGCTTTACCGCCAACCCTACGGATTCTAGAAGCACGCAATATGCTTCGGATTTGGCAAAATCAATCGACGCCCCAATTTTCCATGTTAATGGCGATGATGTTGAGGCGGTGGTAAAAATTTCTGGAATCGTTAGCAAATATCGTCAAACCTTCAAAAAAGATATCGTTCTTGATGTGGTTTGTTATCGCAAATATGGTCATAATGAAGGCGACGAGCCTCTTTATACGCAACCAATTATGTATAATAAAATCAAAGATCAAACTTCGATTGAAAAAATTTATTCACAAAAATTGTTAAATGAAAATGCAATTTCTCAAGCGGAATATGAAAAATTAGTTAATGATTTTGAAGTTTTATTGAATGATGAATTTAATAAAGCTGCAACTTATAAAGCCCTAGAAGCTGATTGGTTGAAAGGCGATTGGAAACACATTAAAGATGGTGATAATTCAATTCCAAATACGGCAATTTCTGAAAAAATTCTTAAAGAAGTAAATACAAAAATTACGACAATTCCGCAAAATTTTAATGCTAATCCAAAAATTATTCGTCAAGTCGAGGCTAGAAAACAAGTCGTTGAAGACGGTAAAGAAATTGATTGGGGCACGGCGGAAAGTTTAGCTTTTGCTTCTTTAATTAACGAAGGTCATGCGGTTAGAATTACAGGTCAAGACGCTGGGCGAGGCACTTTCTCGCATCGTCATTCAATTTTGCATGATGCTAAAACCGGACAAAGACATAATATTTATAATTCAATTTCCAATAAAGCCCATTTTGAAGTTCATGATTCGGTGCTTTCTGAATATGGCGTGATGGGTTTTGAATATGGCTATTCGCTTTCAGCGCCCGATATTTTAACAATTTGGGAAGCGCAATTTGGTGATTTTGCCAATGGCGCTCAAATTATTTTTGATCAATTTGTGGCTTCTTCGGAAGTAAAATGGTTGCGTAAATCAGGTTTGGTAATGCTACTGCCTCATGGTTTCGAAGGGCAGGGGCCAGAACATTCTTCAGCGCGACTCGAGCGTCATTTGCAAGCTTGTGCCGACAATAATTTACGCGTCGTCAATATTACCACTCCAGCGAATTTTTTCCACGCATTGCGTCGTCAAATTCATAATAAAGATCGCAAACCATTGGTGGTGATGTCCCCAAAATCGCTTCTTCGTCATAAAATGGCGGTTTCAAAATTAAACGAATTTACTGGGGAAAATTTCAAAACTTTAATTCCCGAAACCCATAAATTAAATGCCGATGATAAAATTCGTCGTTTGATTTTATGTTCAGGAAAAGTTTATTACGATTTAATCGAAGCGCGTGAAGCAGGTAAAATCAATGATGTAGCGATTATTCGTCTTGAACAACTTTATCCATTTCCAGCTCAAGAATTAACGATCGAATTAAAAAAATACAAAAATGCTGAAATTATTTGGTGCCAAGAAGAGCCGAAAAATATGGGCGCATGGAAATTTGTTGATGATTTAATCGAAGAAGTTTTGATTGAAAACAAATATAAAAATTCTCGCGCTAAATATGTCGGAAGAATCGCCAGCGCTTCTCCAGCAACGGGATATGGTTCTTATCATTCGCGCGAACAAAAGAAATTAATCGACGAAGCTTTAGGAAAATAATTTACTAAATAATTTTGATAATTTCATCCCTCGATTTTTAATCAAATCGAGGGATTTTTAGCCAAAAAGATGAAGCTTGTTTTCAATTTTCTCTAGTATGGAACATTTCTTTTTTTACTTCGGCGGTTTTTTCTGCATAAGCTTTTGTAATTTCAGTATAGGGGTAATTTCCTTCTTTTCCCTTGTGATATATCACTTTCATTGATTCGATTTTGCCATCATTTTTAATGGCAATTTTTTGCTCCTCATTCAAGATCTCCAAGTCTTTCAAATTATCAGTTAGATTTTGTATAAATATTTCCACCGTTGGTTGGGCGCCGTTGAAAATTTGACGAGGATATTCGTCGCGAAAAGGCGAATGCGGATTATTCCCCAAAAGCCTTACCTCAAAAACCGCTTCATTGCCATCTTCTCCAATTAGAGCAAATCGAATCGTTACTGACTTGCCAGTATTTTGACGATGAGCATGGAAAGGCGATGAATCGGTGGTTAATCCGGAATTTTCTTCCCGACTTTTTTGCGGATCAAAGCTAATAAAAAAAATGGTTCCTTTGGTTTGATTGATTAAGCCTTTTTTACGATCAACTCTAATTTCAATTCCAAAAATATCTTGCCCTTTGCGTTGAAGAATTGGATGGTCTTCAAAAGTTTTTGCTAAAGCTTTTTGGATTGCAGTGCCAATCGCAATTGTTAATGGATTAGTGAATATTTCTAATTCTTCACCATTTTTTTCACTCGAAATATTCAATGTTTTTTGCCCTAATTTTGCGCCAACATTAATTTGAACACCACGATCTTTCAAGCGTAAATTATGTTCTTTGGCAACTGCTCTAACATGATTTAAACTCGCATCGAATTCTTGTTTCGCAGTTTCGAGTGGAAATTCTCCGATAGCAAATTCGCTGGCACGAATCATGTCGAGAGTTTTAGCGTAAAAAGAACCTTTCTCACCAATATCTTCCAAAATCTTCAAGAATTTTTTTTGTTGCTCTTCTTTTTCGTCGCGCCAATCAAAAACATCATCCATTGTTAATCTTCGCTTAGTCGCAACTTCTTTTTTAAGATAAAATAAATCGAGAAAAAAAATCTCTTCCGCTGACAACAATGCCAAGTTGCCAAGGGCTTTGTCAAATTTGACAATTTCTTGCGGATAATTTTGTTTTTCTGCTTCGAGATATTGTTCAATTGCAGAAATTTTGTCACGATATTTTTCAAGATTTTGAGTTTTAAATTGATCTAGTTCAGTATCACTAAAAAGTAATAATGTATTAGGGCTTGAGCCAATCCCAGAGCTATCAAAACCAGCAGTTTCGCGCATTTTTTTACGCGAATCATTATCGACAAGTCCGCGTTTTATTTGATCAAATTGGGAAAATTCTAGCTTGCGCTTTGCTTGAGCTTTGGGTCCTCCAGTTGGAAGAATAATGCATTCAACTTCAAAACCCAAGGTGAGTTGGGGTGATTCTGCCTCTTTGTGTTTGCGTTTTTTTGATTCTCCTTCGGGACGAGAATCTTCTAACATTTTTTTTGTATCAATTTTTATCGATTTTAATTCACTTTTATCTTTAAAAAAATCTTGTGATTTTTTGAATAAATCATTGCCATTTTGATTTTCAATTTCAGTAATTAACCTAATAACATCAAGATTTGCACGATATTGAGTTCCTTGGTTTATCAAACTATGCTCTTCGATTCCATCAACTCCAAATTTAGTTTTTAATTTATCAAAATTAGCAGGAATATCAGCGATTTGATTGAGCAAAGCTAATTTTTTATAAAATTCTTGATCATCTTCAGTCGTCGCTAATTCAGTTTTTAATTTTTCGAATTCTTCTTTTTTTTCTGGACTTAAATTTTGGCCAATATGATCAATAAAATTGCCATAATTCCATGAAATTTTAACATGTGCGTTAGGATATTTATCATCACTTTCTTCAATTAATATTTTTCGAAAAGATTTAAGCGTAAAACCTTTTTGCTCTAAAAGAGCAATTACGTCTTCTCTTTTAGTTGCAAGCTCTTTTTGGCCATTATCAATTTCTTTAATTTGATTAAGAATTTGAACATTTTTTGGCGATAAATCTGAGGTGCCAAGTTTAGTCAAATCTGAACCAAATATATTCTTATAATTTTCTTGAAAGCTTGTAAGTTGAGTTTTCAAATTTTCATCGTCACTAAATTTTTGAAATAAACTGGCGCTTAAAATAAATTCAGAAATAAAGTTAATCGATTTTTTTTGAGAATCTTCCCCAAGTTCATTCCAAGCTTGAAGAATTGTGGTTAATTGCGAAATTCTGTTTTCTAAAATAGTCATATAAATCCTAAATTAATTTTTTAAATAAATGTGGCGTTAAAAATTTTGCTAATTATGTCCGAGGACAATATTTACAAGCATTTAAAGATAATAAGGATTTTGATTTGAAGGAAAAATTTATTAATAAAATAATTGTAAAAGACACCAACAATTTTAGTTTTTGTAAAAAAAACAACAAAAAGAAAATGACAATTTTTTTAAACATAAATTTATTAAATATTTTTTAGTAATTATTTGAAAAAAAACATTTAAAAATATTTTGCAAGAGCTTTAACAAATAAAACAAAAAAATTATTTCAGCGTTTCTATTTAATAAAATAATTTTTGTTAAAGTTTTTTTAAATCTAAATTTTGGAATATAAAAAAGCCATTGACGAAAATTTTATTGGCAATAAAATCGAACAATACCTAAATTAACAAACAATAAATCATAAAAATATGACCATTGAAATCAAAGTTCCGCCTCTTGGAGAGTCAGTTTCCGAAGCCTCAATCGCTAAGCTTCATAAAAAAGTTGGCGATGCGGTTAAAGCCGATGAATTAATCCTCGAACTCGAAACCGATAAAGTTACGCTCGAAGTTAATGCGCCCGCCAATGGCGTTATTTCTGATTTAAAAGTTAAAGAAGGTGACAATGTTAAAGTCGGTGATTTAGTGGCTATAATGCAAGAAGGTGGTTCGGTAAAAGCCACGCCAGTTGCTTCTTCGCAAAGTGCTCCAAATTTACAAGCTTCAGTTGCTTCAAATAAAATTTCTGCGCAACATGAACTTTCTCCCGCTCCAAAAAAATTGGCGACGGAAAATAATGTTGATACTTCAACAATTGCTGGTTCAGGCAAAGATGGTCGCGTAACTAAAGGTGATGTGCTTGATGTTATCGCTAATGGGACGAAAACTGTTATTGTCCAAAATGCTCCACAAACCTCTGGCTCTAAACCAACAGAACGCGTAAGAATGTCAAAACTTCGTCAAAAAATTGCCGAAAGATTGAAAGAATCACAAAACACGGCGGCGATTTTAACTACTTTCAACGAAGTCGATATGGGCGCGGTAATGGCGCTTCGCACCGAATATAAAGATGTTTTTGAAAAAAAGCACGGCGTTAAATTGGGCTTTATGTCTTTCTTCGTTAAAGCTTGTATCGTCGCTTTGAAAGAGCTTCCGGCGGTTAATGCTGAAATTGATGGAACTGATATAATTTACAAAAATTTCTATGATATTGGCGTCGCAGTTGGCTCGCCACAAGGGCTCGTAGTGCCAGTTTTACGCGAGGGAGATAAGTTAAATTTAGCTGGAATTGAAAAAGGTATTTCCGAACTTGGCGTTAAAGCGCGCGATGGCAAACTTACTTTGCCAGATTTAGCCGGTGCAACTTTCACCATTTCAAATGGCGGAGTTTACGGTTCATTAATGTCAACGCCAATCATCAACCCACCGCAATCGGCAATTCTTGGCATGCATAAAATTCAAGAGCGCCCGATGGCGATTAATGGCGAAATCAAAATCCGCCCGATGATGTATTTGGCTTTGTCTTACGACCACCGCATTATCGACGGCAAAGAAGCGGTGACATTTTTAGTCCGCATCAAAGAATTTCTTGAAGATCCAAGAAGATTAGTTTTGGATATTTAGTTTTTAAAATTTTAGTTTATTTATGGCAAGTTTTGTAATTTCAACATTGTTTGTGGCAGGTTATTTCTTGCCATTCATAATTGCTTTAGCCCGCAAGCATAAAGATTCAACGGCGATTTTTGTTTTAAATTTACTTTTAGCTTGGACATTTTTTGGCTGGGTCGTCGCACTAGTTTGGTCGGTAAAAAAATTCGATTCCAATTCCAAAAATTCTACAAATAATTAATAGATTTTCAAAATAATTTTATTCAATTAAAATTTTATAAATCGGACATAATTATTTAGCGAAATTCAATGCTAAATTTTTTAAAAATCAAAAAATAAATTGAACAAAATATCTATTTAATAAATAAAAATTTATGTCATTATTGCTCAATAAACTTAATATAATATTTAAATTATGATTTCATCAATTGACTTTTCACAACAACTAATTCGAATCCCTTCTTACAGTGGTAATAATCCGGAAGTAATTGAATTATTAAAAAATACTCTACAAAAAATTGGTTTTGAGTGTGAAATTATTGATTTTGATGGCGATGGGTCTTACAAAGTCAACAATCTTCACGCAATTTATAATCCTAAAAAATCTTCGCAAACTATTTATTTTGCGGGGCATACTGATGTCGTCAATGAAGGCGATCGTTCACTTTGGCAATATAATCCATTTGAAGCAAAAATTGTCGACGGCAAACTTTTTGGACGCGGTGCTTGCGACATGAAATGCGCGATTGCGTCCTTTGTTTCTGCGGTTTCTGAGTTTTTACAAAATAATCCGCAACCTAATTTTGGCATAGGTTTTTTAATCACCAATGATGAGGAAAGTGACAGCATAAACGGCACCAAAAAAGTTTTAAATTGGATGCAAGAAAATAATTTTCCGATTACTTATTGTTTGGTCGGTGAGCCAACCAATCCCAAAGAATTTGGTGAAATGATAAAAATTGGTCGACGCGGATCGATTGGTTTTAAAATAAAAATTACCGGCAAGCAAGGCCATGTAGCATACCCCGACATCGCTTTGAATCCGATCACCATGTTAATAAATTTATGCAAAATTTTGAAAGATCAAAAACTCGATAATGGCACTAATTTTTTTGATCCGAGCAATTTGGAATTCACTCATATTTCTTCGCAAAATTTAGGTTCAAATGTGATTCCAAATGATGCTGAGTGCGCTTTCAATGTGCGTTTCAACGATACACATAAAGCTCAAGACATTATTAATTTTGTTGAATATGCTTGCCAAAAAACCATCGGTGGCGAAGGTTTAGCGTTCAGTGGAAAATATCAAATCGAAAAACGCATTTCGGGCGAAGCATTTTTAAGCGAGCCGAAAAAATTAGCGAAAATTGTACAAGAAGCGACACAAAAAATTTGTGGTAAAATTCCGGTTTTAAGCACGACCGGCGGGACTTCTGACGCTAGATTTATCAAGGATTTCGCCGAAGTTGTTGAAATTGGTTTGGTTAATGAAACTGCGCATAAAATTGATGAATATTCGGTGGTGAGTGAAATTGAAAATTTGCAGAAAGTTTATTTGGAGATATTAAATTTGCTAAAGCAAATTTAGCTTAATATCGAATCCCAGTCGTGAATCTTTTTCGAAGAAAAAGATGAAACGTTTATCTGCAAAAAAAATTCCAAAATTGGCAATTTCTTGATTTTGTTTTTAATCAATAATTTTTCCAATTTATTAAAGAAAAATTGGTGATTTTTTTGAAAAAAATTGAGTTATTTTTTAGTTTAAAAGTTAAATTAGGAAATTGCCAATTTTGGAATTTTTTTTATCTCAACTTTTTGCATAATCTTAAAACCTTTGATGTTTTAGATTTTTTGACCCCCCACGGCTAAAAGTTTTAACTACCGTTAAAACATTTTAACCTGTAATTTGCTAAAAATAGCCGTTTAGGCTATTTTTTTAACGCAAATAACCCTCAAGGGGGGAGCTAGAGCCCGTTAACTTGACCAGTATTTTTACTAAATGTAGGTTTGTAAGGGGTAATCGCGGGGAGTCAGAAAATCAACAGCAATAACGGTTTCAAGTTAAACTAAAAAGTTGAAATGAAAAAATTTCAAATAAGTTATTTTCTTGAATTTATTAAAAAAATCTTCAAATTTATTATTCGTTTTAAAATATAATAAAATCATGAAAAATAATTTTAAAAAAGCCTTTTCCTTGTTCGAAATTTCAATTGCAATTTTGATTGTTGGAATATTGACTGCTGCAATTTCCAAGGGTGTTGATTTGGCTTATGATATGAGGTTGGCAACGGCTAGATCATTGACCGACAAGGCCCCAATGTATGGAATAGATAATTTAGAATTGTGGCTTGAAACTACTTCCAAAGAGTCTTTAGCGACTGGAACCGCAAGTTTTGTAAATGTCGAAAATCCGGCAGATAAACAAGCAATCGGTAGATGGAATGATTTAAATCCAACGAAAGCAAATTCTAGTGATTTAAATCCAGTGACATTTAATCCTATTTATAAAAATCCCGCATTACAACCCACTTTAGCCTCGCAACCGCTTTACATGAAAGATGGAATAAATGGTCTTCCTGCTTTGTGGTTTGATGGGGCTAATGATCATATCGCTTCGAAGAATAATTTCTCAATTATAAATAATTTTACAGTTTTTATTGTGGGTTTTCCGCAAGCTTCGTGCATAAAAAATACAGTAGGCAATGTGGGCACGAGTAACCAAAAATATATTTTTTATCCACAGTATGGCGACGGTGTTTTCCCTTATAACAATTCTGCTGGCGCAGGAGTTTCTCTTTGTGAAAATTTTATTGCTCCTGTCGAACATACGAGTAACTACATGCCCTATGTTATTCAAAACAGTAGAGTAATTAAAAAACCGATACAATTTACCTTAAAATATTCAAATAGAAAACCAACATTATATTTAAATTCAACCGAATCTTATTCGGGAAATGCCAGCACAAAAAATGTTTTTCCAAGTTTAACTTTTGCGGGAAATATAATCGCTGGGGACAATTACGGTTATTTCAAAGGTTTTATTGGCGAAATAATTGTTTATTCAACCGATTTAAGCGATACCGACCGTAAATTAATCGAAACTTATTTAATCGAAAAATGGCGGATAAAACCATAAATTGATTTTAAAAAATCGTTTTAGCGATGGTTAAAATTGTAATTTTTTTGGCGCCGTATTTTTTTAATTCTTTAGCGCAAGAGTTAGCCGTTGAAGAGGTGGTAATAACATCATCAACTAAAATAATATGTTTATTTTTTACCAAATTTTGATATTTTGGATTTAAAGAAAAGGCTTTTTTAATATTTTTAATGCGTTGTTTTTGCGTAAGCTTTACTTGTGATTTTTGATTTTTAGTGCGGATCAATAAATCAAAAATTAATTTCCCCGATTGCAAATTGCGAGCGAGCAACAAAGCTTGATTAAACTTACGCTTTCTAAGTTTACTTTTATGCAAAGGCACCGCGCAAATAATGTCGCAATTGGCAATTTCATCGTGAGCTTTTTGTAATAAAATTTTGGCAAATTTTTTGGCCAAAAAAGTTTGATCACCATATTTAAAGCGCCCAATCGCTTGGCCAATCGTTGGGTTATAACGATAAATCGCAATTGTTTTATCAAAAAAAGGTGGTTTTTTTAAACAATTTCCGCAAATATGATCGCCATGTTCTTGAAAATTGAGTTCGAAAGGATAAGAGCAAATTTTGCAATTTGGCGCTTTTATAAATTGCAATTTTGGCCAACAATTTTTACAAAAATTAGCGTCGGCACTAATAATAGCATTGCACGACAAGCATTTATTTGGAAATAAAATTTCCAGAATTTTATTAATTAATTTCATGGTGAATTCTCAAAATATATTTGATCGACAACTTTTGCAACAAAATCACAAGCGTTATCAACGGGGTTTCAAAGATTATAATTTTTTATATACGGAAATTGCAAATATTATTTTAGAAAATATCGAACTACAAAATCGTTCTTTCGATGCTGTTTTTGAAATCAATAAAATAACCAATTTTTTTCAAGAAAATTTGCAATATAAATTATTTGAATCTTGCTCTTTTGAAGAACTTTGTGACGAAGAAAATATCAATTTTGCTAGCCAAAAATATGATTTAATAATTAGCAATTCGGATTTGCATTTCATCAATAATGTTCCGCAATTTCTAGCGAAAATTAAGTCGGCGCTGAAGCCGAGCGGGCTTTTTATCGCCAGTTTTTACGGTGATGAAAATTTGCCCGAATTGCACAAGGCAATTTATCAAGCTGAAAATGAAATTTATGGCGGAATTTCGCTAAGAATGCCACCAACTATTGATATTAAAAGCTCGGCGCAAATTTTATCGCAAGTTGGTTTTAAAAATCCCATTGCTGATTTGGAAAAAATTAAAGTGGATTATGATTCTCCAATTAAGCTTTTGCACGATATTAAATTTAGCGGGCAGGGCAATGTTATGAAACAAAGGTCGCGGAAGTTTTTTTCCAAAAAATTATTACAAAAATTATTGGAAAAATATGAAAATTTTTATGACAATAAAACGCAGTCATATCCAGCGACATTTAGCGTTATAACGATTTCTGGGACTGCAAATAACAGTTGAGAAATTTTATTTTTTGTGAAAAAATGGTAAAAATTGATTTTGCAAAAAAAATTTCTTACAAAAAATGCCCAAAAAAATTTACATAAAAACTTACGGTTGCCAAATGAATGTTTACGATTCTGATCGTATGCAAGATTTAATGAATTCCGTTGGCTACGAAACCTCCGAAGAGGTTGAAGATTCCGACATGGTCATCATCAACACTTGTCATATTCGTGAAAAAGCTTCAGAAAAATTATTCTCTGATTTGGGGCGCATTCGACCTTTTAAAGAAAAAATGAAAGAGGCGGGAAAGCAGATGATTGTAGCGGTAGCGGGTTGCGTTGCTCAAGCCGAAGGGCAAGAAATTTTTAGACGCTCGAATGTCGTTGACATTATCGTTGGACCCGAAAGTTATCAAACCTTACCCGATTTAGTTGGCAAGGTTTTGCGTGAAAAAACTAAGCAAATTAATTTGGATTTCGTGCCAGACAATAAATTTGATATATTGCCTTCATCAAATGCAGGAGTAGGCGCTAGCGCTTTTATAACGGTACAAGAAGGTTGTGATAAATTTTGCACTTTTTGTGTCGTGCCTTACACCCGCGGGGCAGAATATTCTCGCGACATTAACAAGATTCTCGATGAAGTAAAAGCTTTGATTGATAAAGATGTTAAGGAAATTTATTTGCTTGGGCAAAATGTTAATGCTTATCATGGTTTTGATGAAAATAAAAATCCGGCGAATTTGGCAAAATTGATTGAAAAAATCGCCGAATTTCCACAAATTCAAAGAATTCGTTACACCACTTCGCATCCTCGCGATATGGATGATAGTTTGATCGAAGCCCATCGCGATATTGAAAAATTAATGCCTTTTTTACATTTGCCGGTTCAAGCCGGATCGAACTCGGTTTTAAAAGCAATGAATCGCAAACATACTCGCCAAGATTATTTTAAAATTATTGAAAAACTGCGTAAAGCCAAGCCAGATATGGGTTTATCTTCAGATTTTATTGTCGGATTTCCCGGTGAAAGCGATGCGGATTTCGAAGATACTTTAGATTTAGTAAAGCAAATCGGCTTCGCACAATGTTATTCTTTTAAATATTCTCCGCGCCAAGGGACGCCTTCCGCCGATTCAATCCATCAAGTTGTGGAAGAAGTCAAAGAGCGCAGATTGGCGATTTTGCAAAAACTTTTAACCGAACAACAAATTGATTTTAATAAAAAATTTGAGAATCAAATCATGCCGGTTTTATTCGAAAAGGAAGCGCCAAAATCACGCAAAAATTCTACCAAAAATCCAATCGATTCTGATAAGATTCAATTATGGGGCAAAAGCCCGTGGCTTCAATCGGTTGTAGTTGAGGTTGATAGTCAAGAAATCGCCTATAATTACTTTAATAAAATTTCTAATGTTGAAGTTGTTAAGGCGCGACCAAGTAGTTTATTTGGTACTATTTCCACTCTTAAATGATGCGAACGAATTTTTCAGGACTCGTCTTTGCGCACCTACATTAGAGTAGGTTTGCGCAGACTCGCCTTCAAATTCAATCGCCTGATTTAAGATTGAAAATAGTACCATCCACTTAATTAAATTTGCTTACGCAAATTTAGCTTTCAATTGAATCGCTTCGAAAGCGAATGAATCGCGACATCCGCGATGAGTTTTTTGCTTTGCATAAATTCCTACAATCTCGAAAAAGCTTCAGGCTTTAGCTCCCCCCTTGAGGGGGAGCGGGCGATAAAATCGCAACGGTAGTTGCGATTTGGGAGACGTGGGGGGTCGAATACTAACAGCAAAAACGGGCTTGAGGTTAACTCAAAAATTTAAACAAAAAAAATTCCAAAAAAGACGATTTCTTGATTTTGTTTTTGTAATAGTTTCCAACGCTTTCGGTGCCATAGCTCCCCCCTTGAGGGGGAGCAGGCTCCGAGAATTTAACGGTAGTTAAATTCGCGGAGACGTGGGGGGTCGAATACTAACAGCAAAAACGGGCTTGAGGTTAACTCAAAAATTTAAACAAAAAAAATTCCAAAAAAGACGATTTCTTGATTTTG
>CAMDCJ010000031.1 GCA_945890035.1 Rickettsia typhi | reverse complement strand
GCGGTTAAAGTTGTTTTACCGTGATCTACGTGACCGATGGTTCCGATATTAACATGCGGTTTAGTACGTTTAAAGGTTTGTTTAGACATAAATTAATTATTTAAAAATTTATTGATTGATTAAGAATTCTATCTTACCAAATATTAACGATAAAAATTCGCTATTTCATCAAAATAAATGAAAGCTTATTTAAAAAAAGCCACGAATTAAAAATTTTAAAGAACTATAACCAACTTCTTCAAAAACTTTAGAAAAATTATATTTGTTGTCAATGGCAACATAAAATAATTTTTCTAAAAATTTTGTATTATTATCTTACAAATTTTATAAACAAAAAAATAACAAGCAAGACTAAAATAATTTTTTAGTTTTATTAACCAAAAATATTGCCCTAAAATTTAGAAGTCATATATGATGCAAATTCAAAAATATTATGCAAGTAATTTTTTATATCATACATAGATATTTTAATTTTACATATCTTCATTAAATTAAATATCCATTTCAATGCTGTATTTACTACTGCATTCTTACTGCCGATATTTTAATTAAGTTAAAAGATTGATTTAAAATGAATTTGTATCATCACCTTTCAAACTCCTCACTTCACTTAATTAACCTTGACTAATTTTTGAAGATTTCATGTTAATATGACTATATTTTTTTTATGATTATTTACTACCACTTTCACCAGCAACATTACTTTCAACATCGCACTATCGTCCATAGTTATCAAGCTATTAATTATTAGGTCCAACAACATCTTTTTTGTCACCGCCACCACCGCCATCATTTTCCATGCGCTTTTCCTTCGAAGCTTCTTCTTTTGCATTATTAAGCTGAGCTATCCCAGCTCCCTTAACAAGTCTGGCACCTCTTTTTTGAACTCCACGCATTGTAGAAGTAAATTTTTTCATAACTTCAACAAATCCGGCACCCTTAACATCAATAACTTCTCCGGTTAATCTCCCAGCTATACCCGGTATTTCATCCATAAATTGCGCTAAAATAAATAAAAATAATGCACTTTTTAGTACTAATAAAATTCGCATTTGCGCCTTCTCTGGATGAAGTAACTTTGCAATAGAAGGGAGGGTTATGCCAAATAATGCAAAACCACTATTTGTGCTAAAATCATTAAAATTTAATATACAAGCAACGCTTGAATCAAAAGGGTCAACGGTAACTGTGCCTGAACATTTCCCATATTCATTTTTAGTACTCCTATTTCCATCTCTATTAACACAATATTCACTACAATTAATCTTTCCGTCTTTAAAGCTATTAGCTCCTCCATACATAATATCCTCGGAAAGACTTATAAAGATTCCCAAATACGCAAATAATACAATCGGGGAGAGAGTGAAGGACATTAATTGCATAAACCATGCATCGAAAATGCTTTTAGTTTTTTCAAATAAAACCAATGGTATAATTAATGGTGAAATAAAAATGTAAATAATTATTGCAATAGCGCTACTAATAAAAATATGCATAGCTCTTATTACCGCCAATATAAGGCAAACCGCCATAATGAAAACCGATAACGCTATTATAAGACCAAGTCCTCCAGTAAAAAAAGCCGCTATTATTAGAACGACCATTGTAGATGTAGTAAATCCCGGTCCATAATTTAAATATTGCATTATTTTGCAATCCAAAGTATCCCAAACCATCAAATATTCGCTACCTGCTGGATATTTTATCCTACTTACCTTTCCCACGCCATCTTTATCAATTTGAGATCCAAAATTGCATAAATCAGGGTTATCGGTGTCGATAGTTGACTTTATCTTAAAAAATATTCGAGAAATTTCGTTTGAGCCATTGTAAATTCCATCAAAAAATATATCTTTCCAAGCTGTTCCATTTACAAAATAAACAACAAAAGCAATTTTAATGATATACACCATAATTTCTTTTTTATTTGATAAATCAAGTTTTCCCAACAATATTTTGAAACCAAGAAAGGTTATTGAAATAACTAAAACAGTGGTTATAATGATTTTTAATCTTTTTTGTAAAAACTCAAAAAGAGAATTTTCCTTTACTTTATTGCCTTTTTTCCAAATAAAATTTCCAATTGTAAAATATGAATCCCCATCGAAGGAATCTTTACATTCATTTGTAGAATTACCAAAGGATAAATCCATACATCTGCTATGTCCCGCGGTATTTGTAAAAATATTTTTCATTGTTTCTTTAAAACACTGAACAATGGGTGCAGAGAAGTTTGTTTGCTCACCAAATAAAAAACCTCCATTATAGGAAACTGCCGTTTTGGCATCAATTAATTTTTTAACTCCATTTTGTGAATCTCCAACAAAATCAATGCAGGCTTTTGAATAATATGGATTTAGAATGCTTAAATCTGCAACATATGGCCTACTATTTGTAGTTGTGCAATGTTGAAAATATTGACAATAATTTTTTAATTTTCCAAGTTTGTTATTAAAGGAACAATCGGAGTTCCTAGACTCAGCCTCTTCACAAGGTTTAGGTGCACCTTGTTTTTCCACCATACTGTCATTGATCATCTTATCAGTAATAGCTTTACCATTTTTACCAACATCTAAAAAATAATTTGGATATGGAGATCCACCTCCAACAGCAAAGTTGAAGGGACAAAGACTGTAACTTTTTGCACAAATCAATCTTTTATTATCTCTTCTGTAAGTTGCAAAACTTACTGCAATGTTATTTTTAAATGTACACTTGCTGTCGCCTTTACAAAACATGTGTTCAGCAGAAAAGGCTCCCATCTGTGACTTCTCAAGACAAATATAATTTTGACTTCTTTCTAGACAACACTTGTAAGCTATTTTATATGAATCATTTTCATCATTATGATAATTCGGATTATATTTTTCACACATATAATTTGAATCAAGACCTCTAAGATAATATCTTTGTGGCTTAGAATCCCTAGATGGATCTACGCATTTTTCGCCTTCTGCAGGCGCGTCTTCAAATTCCTTTCCGCCATAAAACCATTCTCGATATTTTTTACCATCCTCATTATAAGCGTTTTCAGCATCTTTTATTGCTTTATATTTACGTGTATCTTCAGTTAAATCGTCCGCTACTTTCTTGCTGTAAGAATTATCCGCATTACTAACCATTTTATAATTATTAATAACATTTGCACCTTGTGTTTCAATATCTGGACCTCTCCAATCCGACCCACAGACCTTAACTATATTATACTGATCCTCAGCTGCCTTGTGATGAATTAACACTTCTCCAATCGCAAGACCTATTATACCCATATTTTTTAAAAATACTACTTTGCATGGATCTTTTGGGTCTGCGCTACTTTTGGCTTTGGCACCAGCCTTTGTTATTTCATATAAATCTTTGGGGAGAGATGGCAACAATCTAGGGAACGGACTTCCTGTTCGACAAGCTCCATTTATTAAAGCAAGAGACACTTTTATTGTTGCATATGCTCCTGCAAATTGTGCCACGCAAAATGGATTCGATAAATCGTAATCCATTTCTTTACCCACTTTCATATCGATAGCTGAGCCATATAACATTTCTTCAAAATTACCAACTTCACCATTATCTTTACATTCCCTTATCCTTTCTACCCCAGTGTCTTTTGCTCCGTATAGCTCTTTTTGAGAAAAAGATAAGGTAACAAAAATTGCAACTAGAATAATTTTGGAAATGTATGTGGCAGAATTTTTTATCACTATTAAGAATCGGTATTGTTTAGTTTTTCATTAAAAATAGGAAGCCAATCTTTTGGATCCTCGCCAACCTCGCTCATTATTTCATCAAGAAGCGCAACGGTTTCAATCCTGCCTGATAGAACATTAATAAATTCTTCCATCCCACTTAAGTCTATTTTAGCAACAACGCCATCATTATCTTGTTTTACCAAGAAAAATCTTGAGGAAGGATCAGTTGTTCTGACTAAATTATACTCTCTTTCTGATAATCTAAAAACCGACCTATACACTGTTGTGGCCTTAAGGTTTGGAAGGAATATTTGCGTAGAAGTTTGTTGAACAAGCGTATCAGAAATATCGCTTTTTGTGGCGTCTTCAACCGATTGAGTTGCAAAGACAACCATGGCATTTAATTTTCTTAAAACTTTGAGCCAATCTTTAATTTTTGGTGCAAAAACTGGGTTGTCTATCAATGCCCAAGCCTCATCAAGCACAATCATTGTAGGCTCTCCTCTAATAGAGTTTTGTATTCTATGAAACAAATAAAGTAAAACTGGCCCAATAGCCTCTTTATCTTGTAAAATATGCGCCATCTCTATTCCAAAAGTTCTTGAGGCGTCAAGATCTATTAAATCTACTTCGTTGTCAAATAATTTTGCGTGAGAGCCGTTAGAATGCCATTTAGCAAGCTTTCCTGCGATTGTACCGGGACCCATTAATCCCATAAAAGGCGCCAAATTTCTTAATCTTCTTTTTTCTTTAGGAATTTTAAAATTGCCTGCAACGGCTTCGTTTATTCTGTCAATTTCATGCGCTGGGATAGACTTACTATCCGTTGACACTAGAGCCTTTAAAAACTCAACTAAAAAACTTCTGTTTTCGAGTGTGTCTGCAAGTTGAAATGGATTAAATCCAGAAACTTTTGAAGCGCTGGGAATTATATAAATTCCACCAATCGATCTAACAAATATTTCGGCGCCACGATCCTTGTCAAAGAAAAATAATTTTGGTCGAAATTTTTGCGCTTGCGCACATAAAAAATTTAATAATACAGTTTTACCCGCACCAGTTGGACCAACTATCATGGTATGCCCAACATCCCTTATATGAAA
Organism: Rickettsia typhi; assembly: GCA_945890035.1. Taxonomy (GTDB): domain Bacteria; phylum Pseudomonadota; class Alphaproteobacteria; order Rickettsiales; family UBA1997; genus CAILUF01. Next base: position 10,423 of record CAMDCJ010000031.1, on the reverse strand, counting down.
ATTGAAAAAATATGGCGTTCCAGAAGAAGTATTTAAAACCGTAAGCGCGTTGCCCCAATGGTTACCGTCTCTCTTTCCAGTTGGATAATTATGAAAAGATGCAAAAGATGCAACATTCAAAGTGTTAACCGTCGATCTTCTCGCCATATAATCGTTATTACCGGGAAGCTGAGACCAATAAGCTGGCTCAAGGTTTATTTTCTCTCTCACGCCATTAATTCCACAATTAGATAGTTGCACTGTCGCAAGGGATAAAGCAGTTTCGGTTTTTTTCAAAGTGTTATGAATACAAAGAATTGTTAAATGATGCAATCCAAATGCAAATTCACCACTCATCGCCGAATCAAGAGCCTCATCAATAGCACCGATTTGTGAAGTCGCAACATCTTCTGATTGTGTTAATCTTCTTTGCTGTAATTGCATTGAACTAATTGCAATCGCCCTATCCACAAAGGAAAATGATTGACTTACAATTAACTCAAAAGGCATTTGCATAAATCCATCGAGAATTCCCGAATGAGTTGACGGCCTATATTCTTTTATCGAAACAACTCCAGCATATTTAACTCCAAAAAGAGAATGAATCTCGATTGTTTTATTGCCAAAATAAAGTCTATTTAATGGAAGATAATGCGATATATCACCCAAAGGCAACAATAATGGTTGAGAATTTCCGCAATTTACCAGGCGCGCCAAAAATTCTAAAGGTTCTGAAAAAAATCCATTTTCCGATTCTCTTATTTCAAGTAATTCTGCACCATAACTTGAAAAACCATTTAATATTCTTTCAGTAGCCTCTTCAAGCTCTTCATAGGCATCATTCATAAAATTTTCCCAAGAAGATTTGTCAGCTTGGTGCTGAATTTTTGTAATCATATTCTGAATTCCAGAAATACCACCCTTACTCAAGCCCCTAATAATTGTAAAATAATGTTCATTAACATAACATTCAGAATCGGAATGTCTTTGTTGCCAAGCTTCATTTAAATCTCTACTGAATCCTTCGGGCATCGATCCTTCTGGGAAGCCTTTTTCTTTGCGTCTTACTGTATGAAAATAAAGTGAAAAATTTCCCGAAGACATACTCTTCAAGAGATTATTGCGAGTTCTTTTTTTAATATCGATATCAATATCATCAGCAGTTTCAAATGAAAATCCTTTAACCTTAATTATTCTGATTAATTTTTCATCGTGGGTCATTATAGTGCTAGAGTTCCAATGGCATTTATACGGAATAAAATGCGCCATGGAAACTTCTCTTTTAGTCAATTTGTGTTTTGTGGTTTTAACCGTTTTAAAACGCATCGTTGTTATTATTTATAAATTTTATTATTACTATTTTTATTCAAAATAATTAACAATGCAATCGCTGGAATTGCTAATAATCCTGAAAAAATGAAAAAATTTACCCAACCAAAATAACTTACATAAAATCCAGATGTTGATGATAGGGCGCTTCTAGAAATTGAAGATATCGATGAAAATAAAGCATATTGCGTTGAGGTGAACTTTAAGTTACAAATACTACTTAAATAGCCCACAAAAATTGCATCGCCTACTCCACCACAAAAATTTTCAATAAAAACAACAAAATAAAGTGCATTTATGTTTTTTCCGCTAATTGCCAAATAAACAAAAGAAAAGTTTGAAAGTGCTTGTAAAATCGTTGCCAACCAAAGCGATTTATGAATACCAATTTTTTTTGAAAAAATACCGCCACAATAAACTCCGATAAGAGTCGCGAACAATCCAAAAGTTTTCAATATTGTTGCAAGATCCATTTTTGTATATCCCGATTCTAATAAAAATGGCAATGTTAAATTCCCGATAAAAGCATCAGCAAGTTTGAATAAAACTATAAAAAACAATATTGAAACCCAATTTTTTCTTTCAGAAAAATTTTTTAATGGACAAATAATAAATTTTATAAACCACATTCTAAAATGATATTTGCGCGGATGCCAATTTAATCGGCTTTCTTTGGCGCAAAAAGTTGATAAAACACATAACAGCATGCATCCCGACATTAAAAAATAGACAATATCCCATCTAATTGTATCGGATAATGCGAGAGCAAATGAGCCAGAAACTAACATACCAACTCTATAACCATAAATATAAAATCCCGAAGCGAAAGCCTGCTCTTCTTTTTTTACCAACTCAATTCTATATCCATCAATCACAATATCTTGAGTAGCAGAGGTACAAGCTATTAGGAATGCTAAAATTGCGATCCATTTTAGAGAAGCAATTTCTCCAAAAATTCCTAGTAAAAAGATTAATGCTGTCAATAAAATTTGCGTAAAGAATATCCACGAACGGCGGTTTCCAAGCCACTTTGTGAGATATGGTATTGGCATAGAATCAACAATCGGAGCAACGAATATTTTCAAGGAATAAGGTAAGCTTACTAAAGATAAGAACCCAATAACTTTAATATCAAAACCTTTATCGACTAATAAAGCCTTTAGCGTTGATAATATCAAAGTAATTGGAATTCCTGAACTTATTCCAAGAAAAAAAATTACTAAAAAATTCTTTTTATTATTTGAAAACATTGGTAATTTGTGCAAATATTTTGTTAATTAATTATTTTTCTTGTAAAAAAGAATTAAATGCAACATTTTTATAATATTATTTTTTAAACAAAACAAATAAAAAAAATAAAATGCTTAATCATAAGGACTCCTCAACGATTTACGGAACGACAATTTTATCGGTTCGCAAAAATAATCATGTTGCGATAGCTGGCGACGGACAAGTGTCTTTGGGTTCAACAGTATTAAAATCAAATGCTAAAAAAATTCGCTATTTAGGAGATGGCTCAATCATTGGTGGCTTTGCTGGCGCAACTGCCGACGCTTTTACTTTATTTGAAAGATTAGAAAATAAACTCGAGCAATATCCAAATCAATTAATGCGCTCTTGCGTAGAGCTTGCCAAAGATTGGAGGACGGATAAATATTTGCGTCGACTTGAAGCCATGATGATCGTTGTCGATAAAAATATTTCTCTAGTTTTGACTGGAAATGGCGATGTTCTTGAGCCAGAAGATGGAATAATCGGCATTGGTTCGGGCGGAAATTATGCTTTATCGGCAGCTCGCGCACTAGTTGATTTCGATTTAAGTGCTGAAGAAATTTGCTCGCGATCCATGAAAATTGCCGCGAAATTATGCGTCTACACCAATGATAATATTATTATCGAAAAATTCTAATTTATATTTTTAGTTAAATGAAAATTTTAAAATCACTTTTTTTAATAATTGCTTTTGCTACATATTCATCAAGGTCTTACGCCACTTTAAATATTACAATTAAAGATGACAATTTATCAAAAACAAAAATTTTATTTATTGGCTTTGAGTCAAATAATTTTTCTATAAATAATGAAGCAAAACAGATTTTACAAAAAATTTTTTATAATTTAAAAACCACCGATCTCGTTGAAGTCGTTCGTCAAGATCAAATTAATCAAAATCAAATTCTTCAACAAAAATTATTAAAATCAACCAACACTTTAGAAGAAAATTCTCAAAATAATGATTCAGAAAGTTTTAATCAAAACATTTCACAAGTTGTAAATTCTGTCGATATTAATTTAGTTCCAGATTTTGATAAATATTACAACGCCGGACTTGAAGCTCTTGTTACTGCGCAATTTAATTATGATATAATTGGTAATCTCGAAATTAGAATTAGAATGTGGGACATTCTTGATCGCAAACAAACTTTTGGTAAATTTTATTCTTCAGCGCCCGAAAATTACGGCAGAACTGCCAATTTAATTTCCAACGAAATTTATAAATCGATAACGGGCGAAACCATCGGACACTTTGATTCACAGATAGTTTATACATCGGAGACGGGCACCTTCCGCAAAAGAATTAAAAAAATTTCGATGATTGATTTTGATGGCGAAAATTATCGTAATTTAACCGATGGTTTAGAAATGGTTTTAACGCCAATATTTTCAAAGCGTCGCGATGAGATTTTTTATTTAAGATATTTCCAAGGGCGTCCGCAAATTTTTTCACTAAATACAAAAACTTTACGAAGTCAGAAGGTTGGAGGATTCAAAGGCACAACATTAGCTCCAAATGTTAATCCAAAAACTCCCGACCGCATTTTATTAACTGCGATCGAAGACGGTAATAGCGATATTCACGAATTAAATATTTCTCAAAATTTTGCTAAAAAATTAACTAAATCACCCGCAATTGATACTACAGCCTCATACTCTCCCGACGGCAATTCTTTTGTTTTCGTGTCGGATCGCGAAGGTTCGCAACAACTCTATACTATGAACATCGATACTTTATCTTTAAATAAAATAAGTAGCGGTGAAGGCTCTTATTCTAAGCCTATGTGGTCTCCAGACGGCAGATCAATTGCCTTTATCAAACAAAAAGGTGGGAAATTTTTTGTAGGCGTTATGAATATAAATGGTCGCGCCGAAAAATTATTAATCAGCGCTTATTTAGTTGAGGGCGCGCGCTGGTCTAAGAGCGGAAGATATTTAATTTATTCGAAAAAAAGCACTCCCTATGGCTTAGAATCAATTCCAAGAATATTCATAATTGATATTGTAACTGGTCATGAACATCAAATTCAAACCCCTCCAAATGAAGGCGCAACCGACCCGGATTGGTCATAAAATATTTTAATTTTTTAATGATTTATTACTATTTTTTAAAAAGATTTTTGTTAATTTTCCCAACCCTGTTTGTAATTTTATTATTAAATTTTTTAATTATACAAACCGCTCCGGGAGGTCCAGTTGAAAGGTTTCTATCACAAATAAATCACAATAAAACTTCTGGAGAAATTTCCGAATCAAAAATAAATAATTTTGATATAAAAAATATTTCTCAAGATTCTTCAAACTTTAAATATCAAGGCTTGCAAGGCGTTGACCCTGAATTAATTAAACAAATTGAAAAAAATTATGGCTTTGATTTGCCAATTCATCAAAGATTTTTTTTAATGCTAAAAAAATTTTTAGTTTTTGATTTTGGCGAAAGTTTTTATCAAGATAAAAAAATTATTGATTTGATAATTGAAAAACTCCCCGTTTCAATTTCCTTGGGGCTTTGGACGGTTTTATTAACCTACTTAATTTCCATTCCTTTGGGCATTAAAAAAGCTTTAAAAGATGGATCAAAATTCGACATTTATTCAAGTACAATTATAATTTTTTTACACGCAATTCCGGCTTTTTTATTCGCAATTTTATTAATAGTTTTATTTTGTGGCGGTAATTTTTTAAATATTTTTCCTTTGCGCGGTCTAGTTTCAGAAAATTTTGCAGAATTAAATTGGTGGCAAAAAATTTTCGATTATTTTTGGCATTTATTCTTACCAATCGTTTCGATGATAATCGGTGGTTTCGCTTCTCTCACATTCTTCTGCAAAAATTCTTTTATTGAAGAAATTAATAAAAATTATGTTTTATGTGCTCGCGCCAAAGGCTTATCGCAAAATCAAATTTTATATTTTCATATTTTTCGTAACGCCTTGATGATTGTAATTGCAGGCTTGCCGTCATTATTAATCGGAATATTTTTTACCAGCTCAATGCTCATTGAAGTAATTTTTTCTCTTGATGGCTTGGGACTTCTTGGCTATGAATCAGCGGTTTCGCGCGATTATCCATTAATTTTTGCATCGGTTTATATCTTTACTTTACTTGGTTTGATAGCTAATATAATTAGCGATTTAACTTATAGATTGATTGATCCGCGCATTGATTTTGAAAGTAGAAAATAAATTTTACATAAAAAATCTATAAAAATAGTCACATTTTTATTTTAAATTCCATCAACAAAATTATTTTTTTTAAAAGAAAAAATTAAAAATATGTCAATAATCGAATTAGAAATTATCTCCATAGTTGTTTTGATAATATTTGCAGGCTTGATTTCATGCTTTGAAACCGCAATTACCGCCTCCTCTCGAGCTAAAATTCACCGCCTCGAAACTGAAGGCGATAAAAGAGCCAAAAGACTTGAACATCTTTTAAAAAATCGTGAAAAAGTTGTAAGCGTTATGTTGCTTGCGAACAACGCTATCAGCATTATTGCCTCAGCTTTAACTACTAAATTTTTACTCGATATTTTTGGCGAAATCGGCGTTCTTTACTCAACAGTTTTTTTAACAATTGCGGTCATAATTTTTGGCGAAATCTTACCCAAAACTATCGCTTTACAATCCCCAGAAAAATGCGCTTTACTTTTTTGTGGAGTGATTGAATTTTTATATAAAATTTTCGCACCAGTTGTGGCAATTATACAAAAAATTATCGATTCTGCGATTGGAATTTTTCAAACAAAAAAAATTACAAAAACCAATGAATCTGAACTCGAAGAAATTCGCGATACCGTTGATTTAAAGGCCAAAGAAGGTGCTATTTTTAAATATGATAAGGATTTACTCGACGGCGTTTTAGATTTATCCGATACCGAAATTAGCGAGATAATGGTGCATCGCAAAGAAATTGAATCGATCGATCGTGATTTAAAAATCGCCGAAATTTTAAAAAAAGCTATCAATATTGGTTACACTAGGATACCGATTTGGCAAGGCAATAAAGAAAATATTATTTCAATTTTAAATGTGCGCAAACTGCTTAAAGCTTTATATTTTTACAAAGGCGATATCGAAAAATTCAATCTCGATTCAGTTTTAACTCCGCCATTTTTTTCGCCAAATTCAAACACTTTGCGTTCGCAATTATTTTCTTTTAGAAAGCAGAAAAGGCGCTTGGCTTTAGTGATTGACGAATATGGCTCGCTTCAAGGTTTAGTTACTTTGGAAGATATTTTAGAAGAAATTGTTGGTGAAATTAAAGAGCCAGATGAAAATAATGAAATTAATATTATCAAAACTAAATCAGGAATTTATAAAATTGCCGGCAAAACTTTAATTCGCGATTTAAATAAAAAACTCGATCTTGATATTGAAGAACAAGAAGAAGCACACAATATTTCAGCCTATATAATTAACAATTTAGGACGCATTCCCGAAGAAAAAGAAAGCTTTATTATCGACAAATTATCCTTCGAAATTTTAAGAAAAAAAAGCAATGATTTGCTTTTAATAAAATTAAAAAAAATATTTCGGGAAGTTAAATAGAGTTATTCTAAAAATTAATTTTTTGAAATTTAAAACAAAAATTATTACAAATTTGCTATGAAATAGTTGTAAAATTTTAGCAAAATAAATCTTATATAAATAACCGCACTCTACTCAACAATAAATCCAGAATTGCGTAAAATATTTTTGGAATTTGGGGTTTTTAGAAAATTCAAAAACTCGCGCGCCACATCCATATTATCACCCGCGATAACAAAGGCTTGGTAAAAAATATTTTTATCTTTTTGAGTGGCTAAAATTCGTAAATTACTATTTTTTTGCAACTGGCTTCTAAACAGCAATCCGTAGGTATCTTTATTATTTTCAATATCGCGTATTAAGGAAGATTTATCTTCGGGAAGTTTATTGTATATCCTTAAATTTCCCAATGATAAATTTTGAATAATTTTTTTGCTATAAATTCCCGACGAAACTCCTTCGTGATCAACAATTAAACTTAATTTATTTTCATCAAGAATTCTTAAAGCATCCTCCAAACTTATATTTTTTTTAAGCAATTTTAGCGGAAAACGATTATTTAATTTTGAAGTAGAAAGAACCAATTCATCATTGGCGATAAAAGCTATATTGTAAACATCGACCAAACCTTTATGACGAAGATTTTCAATAATTTGTGGATGCGCCGAAACAAAAACATTGGCTGGCGCGCCTAAATCAATTTCATTAATTAAGTCAAAAGAAGAACTAAAATTTATTGAAACAATTACATTATTTTTTTGAGAAAATATGCGTGCAATTTTGGAAAGTGCAAGTGCCATATTCGGCTCAGCAAAAACCTTGAGATTTCTGCTTTGCGAGCCGAATGAGTTTGTTGAAATAGAGGTGAGAAATATACAAAAAACTAAAAAATTTAAAAGTTTTTTAGTTTTTGTAAAATTAATTATTTTCATTATATCTGTAAAAAAATTATAATATTAATCTTTTATTCAACTAGGCTTAGAAAATTCACAAATCACATTTTTATTTCAAAAACTTGCTTTTTATTTTTACTAATTATCGAGTCGAAATATTATAATCTAAAAGGATTTATTTAGATTTGATTTTAATATTATTAACAATTTATTACTAAATTTCTAGCATTTTTTCACGATCTTGATCGATTTCATTAAAAACATCTTCCCAAGTTCCGGTTGTAGAAGCTTTACTATATTCTGTAACGCGATTTTCAAAGAAATTTGTATGCTCAACTCCATTGAGAATTTCATCAAGCCAAGGAAGTGGATTGTTATCAATCATGTAAATATCTTTCAATCCGAGTTGATTCAAGCGACGATCTGCAATATAACGAATATAACGCTTCACTTCGCGAGAAGTTAAGCCTTCAATATTTCCAAACTCAAAAGCCAAATCAATAAAAGCATCTTCGTAATGCACAATTGTTGCGCAAGCTTCATAAAGATGACCCTTCAGTTCTTCATCCCAAACTTCAGGATTTTCTTGAACAAAAGTTCTAAATAATTTTATTATCGAAGCAGTGTGCAAAGACTCGTCGCGCACTGACCAAGCAACGATTTGTCCCATGCCTTTCATTTTACCAAATCTTTGAAAATTCAATAAAATTGCGAATGAAGCAAAAAGTTGTAAACCTTCGGTGAAGCCTCCAAATACTGCTAGCGTAATCGCAATATCTTTTTTGGTTTTAGTATTAAATTTATGCATGTAATCATATTTATCTTTCATTTCTTTGTATTTCATGAAAGCTTGATACTCAGTTTCAGGCATGCCAATTGTATCGAGAAGATGAGAATAGGCCGCGATGTGAACAGTTTCCATATTTGAAAAAGCTGATAACATCATTTGCACTTCAGTCGGTTTGAAGACTTGCGAATAATGCTTCATATAACAATTGTTAACTTCAATATCGGCTTGCGTAAAAAAGCGAAAAATTTGCGTTAATAAATTTTTTTCACCTGGAGTTAAATTATGCTTCCAATCGCGAACATCATCGGCCAAAGGCACTTCTTCTGGAAGCCAATGAATTTGTTGTTGTTTTAACCAAGCATCATACGCCCAAGGGTACATAAATGGTTTATAAATCGGCTTTGAATCAATGAGTGACATAAATTGTGAATGTTAAGTTTTGATAAAGTTAATTGCTTTTTATTATTCAATTTAATTTTATTTATTGCAAAAATAATTTTCGAGATATTTTTGCTTTTTAAATTAAAAAAACAAGATGTTGTATTCATTTTGATAAAAAATTACTTTATATTGTGTTAATATTTTTTTAAGAAACAAATTATTTTAGTTTTTTAAAACATAATTATTGATTTTTTTCCAAAAAAAAATATTGTTTTAATAATTTCAATTTCGTTTGAATTTTTTATCAACCTTAAATTAATAATAATATGTCAGTTTTAGTCGGAAAATTAGCCCCAGATTTCACTGCGGCTGCCGTTATGCCCAACAATGAAATCGATGAAAATTTTAATCTTCATTCATACATTAAAGGTCGTATCGGAATTTTATTCTTTTATCCATTGGATTTTACATTTGTTTGTCCTTCAGAAATTATCGCTTTCGCTAATCGAATCAAAGATTTTAAAGATCGTGGCGCTGAATTGATTGGAATTTCTGTTGATTCTAAATATACCCACTTAGCTTGGAAAAATACTGAAGTTAAAAAAGGCGGAATCGGCGATATTAAATATCCTTTGGTTTCTGATTTAACTAAGCAAATTGCTCGTGATTATGATGTTTTAACTGGTGAAGCTGTTGCTTTGCGTGGCACTTTCTTGATTGATCAACAAGGAATCGTAAGACATCAATTAGTTAATGATTTACCACTTGGTAGAAATGTTGAAGAGGCCATCAGAATGATTGATGCCTTGAAATTTTTCCAAGAAAATGGTGAAGTTTGCCCCGCCAATTGGAGCAAAGGTAAAAAAGGTATGAAAGCAAATTCTAAAGGAGTTGCCGAATATCTTGAACACAATGCTAGCGCATTATAAATTTCTCTATATCAAATGGCATTGAAATTATTTTTGATGCCATTTGAAAAATCTTGTTGACTAAAAATTTATTTTTTTTAAAAATAGTCCACCTTAAATTTATTTACACTTAAAAAAATTACATTTTTATTGTTCTTTCTTTAAGTTTTTTTCGAAGATTTATTTAATCTTTATTTAATAAAAAATTGTTTTAGGGCCTTTAAATAAAGACTTAAAATCCGATTTATAATAAAAAAATTATGCCAACAGTTAATCAATTAATTAGAAAGCCTAGAATTAAGCAAGTCGCAAAAAACAAGGTTCCGGCAATGAAAGGTT
>CAMDCJ010000030.1 GCA_945890035.1 Rickettsia typhi | reverse complement strand
GCGTTGTAATAAATTCATTCGCATCATTTAAAAGGTTCTTCGCGTGAAAAAAATAGCCTAAACGGCTATTTTTAGAGAAGAACGGGATCATGAGCGACAGCGAAGCAATCCCAGTCGCGAGTCTTTTTCGAAGAAAAAGATGAGGCGTTGTAATAAATTCATTCGCATCATTTAAAAGGTTCTTCGCGTGAAAAAAATAGCCTAAACGGCTATTTTTAGAGAAGAACGGGATCATGAGCGACAGCGAAGCAATCCCAGTCGCGAGTCTTTTTTGAAGAAAAATATGAAGCGTTGTAATAAATTCATTCGCATCATTTAAAAATGAAACTAGCATTGGGTTTTTTAGTGGTGTAAAATTAATTAGCGTTGATTGCTGGGTGCAACTGGCGCTGGAACTGGTTGAGCTGGCACTGGTTGCGCTTGAGCTGGAACATTTGCAACTGGAACAACCGCAGGTTGAACAACCTGAGGAGCAACAGCATCAACATTATCAAGTGCTGGCGCGTTTGGATCAACAACTTCTTCAGTAGAAATACCAATTTCACTATTTTCATTTGACAAATCAGGCAACTCAACTTCTTGCTCATCTTGATTTTCAAGCCAACTCATGTGACTTTTAACGGATTCAGAATATTTCACCCCTAAGAAAAAAGAAAATATTATTAGGGCAATTATAACGATTACTTCAACGGTTTTGATCATAAAAAAAGTTATTAGTTAAGATTTAAGATTAATTAAAAATAAAATTCATTTAATTTAATGCAAATGTTTTTTTAAGTTTTTGAAAAATATTACAAAATATTTAAAATTGGATGTTCAATATAACGACGCAATGCTTTCAAAAATTCAGCACCAATTGCACCATCAACCACACGATGATCACATGATAAAGTTACATTCATCATATGTCCAACCTTAATTTGTCCGTGTTCAACTATTGGTTTTTCAACCGCGCGAGACACCGCCAAGATACAGCTTTGCGGAGGATTCACGATTGCCGAAAAATTATCGATTCCAAACATTCCTAAATTTGAAATACTAAAAGTTCCACCTTGAAATTCTTCGGGCGTAAGTTTGCCTTCACGAGCTTTTTTGGCAAGCTGTTTGGATTCCTTAGAAATTGCTTGAATTGATTTTTGATCAGCGTTTTTAATGATTGGCGTTATTAGCCCGCCATCAATCGCCACCGCCATTGAAATATCAACATTATTGTATATTAAAATCGCTTCATCGGTCCAAGAAGAATTAGCTTCAGGAACTTTTTTCAAAGCCATCGCCGTGGCTTTAATTATCAAATCATTAACCGAAATTTTGTAAGCCGGATTGCCGTTTTCATCGAGCTCAGCGACCTCATTTAAGGCGTGCCTTAATTCATTTAATTTATCAATTTTAAACTCACAAGATAAATAAAAATGCGGAACATTTTGCTTAGATTCTAATAATCTTTTAGCAATTACTTTGCGTACATTATTATTTTTAACGGCATAAAATTCTTGCGAATTACGATGGACAACTCCTTGACGAGAACCACCATTTTTTACAAAACCCAACACATCATCTTTGATTACTCTGCCATGCGGGCCAGAGCCTGCAATTTGCGACAAAATAACGCCCTCCTCTTTAGCAATTCTTTTGGCAAGCGGGCTAGCTTTAACAATATTTGAATCGCTTGAATTGCTTAAATTTTTTGTCGAATTTTGTGTTGGGATTGCTGAATTATCAACAGTTTGTGCTGATTTTTTTTTCTTCAACAATTTTAGTTTCTTCAACTTTTTTTGTAACACTTGCAGAAGAATAATTTTCAAGAGCTTTTTTATCTTCTCCATCCTCTAAAATTAAGGCGATACAGCTATTAACCGCAACATTTTCAGTGCCCTCGGCGACTAAAATTTTACCCAAAGTTCCTTCGTCAACCGCCTCAACTTCCATGGTTGCTTTGTCGGTTTCGATTTCAGCAATAACATCGCCGGCTTTGATTTTATCGCCTTCTTTTTTTACCCACTTAGCAAGATTGCCTTCTTTCATGGTCGGAGAAAGTGCGGGCATTAATATTTCAATTGGCATTTTATAATTTATTATGGTTAATTTTTAAAAAAAATTTTGCTAAAATAATATTTTTAAGCAACTAATAAGTCTAGTTTTATTTCTAAATTAGAATCACTTGCGATTGTCAAATCCGTCGCGCAAACCTTCGGCGATAAAAACTAAAATCGTTAAAATTAAAGTAATAATTACGAATCCAGAAATGCCGAGCCAATAAGCGTTGATATTATTTTTGCCTTGAGCAAGAAGTTCACCAAGCGATGGTGAGCCAACAGGTAAGCCTAACCCCAGAAAATCAAGAGCGGTTAAAGTTGTGATTGATGACGCTAATAAAAATGGCAAATTGGCGATAATTATCGGCGAAGCATTTGGCAAAATTTGCTTTAAAATTATGCGAAAACTCGAAGCACCCAAGGCTTTGCTAGCTAAAATATAATCGAAATTGCGTAGACGCAAAAACTCCCCGCGCACATAAGAAACCACGCCAAGCCAGCTAAACATCAGCATCAAAATCAATAATGTTGAAAAACTTGGAGCAATTATTGACGATAAAATTATCAATAAAAACATGACGGGCAAACTTGACCAAATTTCAATAAATCTTTGTAAAAATAAATCGATGCGTCCACCAAAATAGCCCTGCACCGCCCCCAAAAAAATACCGATTATTAATGAAAAAAAACTTAAAATTAAGCCGAAAATTAAAGAAATTCTGATGCCATAAATTATTCGCGATAAAACATCGCGCCCTTGGTCGTCAGTGCCGAGAAGATTCGATTTTGTAGGTTGCGACGGCGCTCGATCTTTAATCGCCAAATTAATTGTGTCGAAAGAAAATGGAATTGGCGCAAAAATTATCCAACCATTTTTTTTAATTAAATTTTGCACCTCGGGATCAAGATAATCTGCGCTCGTTAATAATTCACCACCAAATTTTGTTTCGGCAATTTCTTGAAAAATTGGCGCATAAAATTTACCATCGAATCTTACCAAAAGCGGTTTGTCATTGGCGATAATTTCTGCAAAAAATGAAGCTATAAATAAAAAGCCAAAAATCAACAACGAGTAATAAGCTCTCTTATTTTTTTTGAATTTAATTATAAATTCTTTGTTAAACATAATTACTTTTTATTTTTGTCGATTGTTAATTTTCGATTATTTCTAGAAATTTATTTTTACTCAATTTTTAAATTAAGCAAAATATTTTTGATTAATTCGTTATTTTTAAATCGGAATTTTGTGCGACTTTTTTATTTCTCGAAATTACTTTCCCCTTCATTTCCAACGCAAATCTTAATTTTACGAAAATACTGGTCAAGCTTACGGGCTATAGCTCCCCCCTTGAGGGGGAGCAGGCTCCGCGAATTTAACGGTAGTTAAATCCGCGGAGACGTGGGGGGTTAAAAAACTTTTAAAGACAACGGTTTTAAGATTGTGTAAAAAGTTGAAATTAAAAAATTTAAAAAGATCAATTCCTTGATTTTGTTTTTTGGTAAAATTTCTTTTTAAAGTTTTTTCCTTGATTCGATAGCGTTGATTATATTGGCATTTTTGACCCCTCACCGCATCGCCAACAAGTTGGCTCTGCGACTCTCCCTCAAGGGGAGAGTTATTAGCCCGTATGCGTTATGAGTATTTACAAAAATTTTAGGGGCGAAAAAAAGTGGAAATTTCCAATATTAATAAATCTATTTTTAATCCTTTCTTAAAAAGGGATTTCATCTTCAGTCGAATCTGGATTTATTTGATTATATAATTCTCCAATTTTACTACTGTTTTTGGCAACATCAATTATTACATCGACAGCATCATCTAAATTTTTGGGCTTTTTATGCTGAAACTCTTCTCCTAAGGCCTTAGGCGGGAAACCTTTTTCGAAAACAAGCTGAACAACATCAACATTTCTAGAAATTGCAAACCCCAATTCTTGTTGGCAAAATTGACTTTCATCAAACGCTTTACAGTTTATAGAAACAAAAAAATCCATGGTATTTAATGCAAATTTTATTTCTTCTCTCCAAGTTTTTGAAGGTTTTATATCCTCGTGCGCAACAAAGGCATTAATTTTTTTATTAACTAAAGCATTTTTTAATTTTAGTGCAGATTCTTTTTTTTCATGCGGATGAGAAATAAATAATTTTAAATCTTTAGAATTTTTCCAATTCGTTGGGTATTGTTTATTTAAGATTGATAAATTTTTTGAAATTTCTAATTCATCAGCAATTTTTTTTAAAATCTCATTAGTTACCGATTCTTGAAATAATGAAGATTTAATATCACACCAATTACCATCATATCCAGAAGAGATGAGAATAGGTTTAATTTTATATTGTCTTATAAAGTAAACTTTTTCTTCTTCATCTTGAAATTTATTGATCTCCTCAACAATATTTCTAATTAGATTTATTTTTTCTAATGGACTCATATTCTATACTTAAATTCTTATTATTAATTTTATTTTCTTAATTTCTTTGACTCATTCAAGTCTTTTTTTGTAAATTATTTTCTATATTAAACATAATAAAAATTCCAACAAAAAAGCCCTTCTCCTTTTTTGATGGAGAAGGGCTTAATGTATTTTTAATATTCTTAAATTTTTGAAAAAATTTAATTTATTGGACTATTTTTGTTCATTCGCCATTTTTCTATATCTGCTCGCCATCAAGCCTGTTCCAGCTGGAATCAAGCGACCGACGATGATATTTTCTTTCAAGCCGCGTAAACTATCAACGCGACCTTGAACCGCTGAATCAGTTAAGACTCGAGTCGTTTCTTGGAACGAAGCGGCCGAAATGAATGATTTAGTTTGCAACGAAGCTTTAGTGATTCCGAGTAATACTGGAGAGCATTCCGCTGGTTTCATTTTGCTGTCGATCATTTTGACATTGCCTTGTTCGAAAACATCGCGATCAACATATTCGCCTGCTAATAATGTAGTATCGCCAGAGTTAGTAACTTCAACACGCTTCAACATCATCGAAATAATTACTTCGATATGTTTGTCGTCGATTTTAACGCCTTGCATACGATAAACTTTTTGAACTTCGTTTACCATGTATGAAGTGAAAGCTTGCATACCTTGAATTTTAAGAATGTCATGAGGAACAAGATTTCCGTCGATTAAAACATCACCTCTTTTTACTGAATCACCCTCACCTACGAATAAGTGTTTAGTTTTAGAAATACTATATTCGATCGGCTCTTTTGAAGCATCATCAGGACGAACGATGATACGGCGTTTAGTTTTATAATCTTTACCGAATTCGATTTTTCCATCAACTTCACTCATGATGGCAGCGTTCTTAGGTTTACGAGCCTCAAATAACTCGGCAACTCTTGGAAGACCACCCGTGATATCACGAGTTTTCGAAGATTCTTTTGGAATTCTGGCGATTACATCACCCGTTTTAACATCATCACCGTTAGATATACCAATGATTGTTCCGATTGAAAGAGCATATTCTTTTAAAAGATTTTGAGTGCCGTCTTCAACTGAAAGACGAGGCTTTAAATCTTGTTTTGAATATTGCTTCCAATCCATAACAATTTTAGTCGAAACTCCCGTTGATTCTTCGATTTTTTCACGAAGCGAAACATTTTCAGATAAATCATTATATTTTATAACACCAGTTGCCTCAGCAATTACTGGGATATTATAGGGATCCCACTCAGCTAAATGCTCACCTTTTTTAATATCTGAATTATGTTTGTGATTAATGATGGCACCGTATGGCAATTTATAGCGGTGTATTTCCGCGCCATTTTTATCAACTAAAGTGATTTCAGAATTTCGAGCGATCACAACAGTTTTGCCATCGCGATTAGTAATTACTGATTTTTCGCCAAATTTAACTTTACCATCAGAAATTGCAGAAATCGAAGATTGTTCAGCTCCCCTTTGCGCTGCACCCCCAATGTGGAATGTTCTCATTGTTAATTGCGTTCCCGGCTCACCAATTGATTGAGCAGCGATTACGCCAACAGCTTCACCGATACTTACGATGTTACCGGTTGCTAAATCACGACCATAACATTTTACGCAAACACCATCTTTGCTTTCGCAAGTTAATACTGAGCGGACACGAAGCGATTTAATCCCAGATTTGTCAATTTCATCAGCTAAAGCTTCGTCAATCATTTGACCAGCTTCAACAAGAACTCGTTTTCCATCTAAAGTTTTAACATCTTCAAGAGGAACACGGCCCAAGCAATTTTCTGCAAGTGAAACTATTGTTCTACCATCATCAATAACTGGCTCAATTAAAAGACCATTATGAGTTCCGCAATCTTCTTCGATGACGATGCAATCTTGAGAGACATCAACCAAACGACGAGTTAAATAACCAGAGTTAGCTGTTTTAAGTGCCGTATCAGCCAAACCTTTACGAGCACCGTGCGCAGAAATGAAATATTCCATAACGCTCAAGCCTTCTTTAAAGTTTGAAGTAATTGGGGTTTCGATAATTTCGCCCGATGGTTTTGCCATCAAACCACGCATACCCGCGACTTGTTTAATTTGGTTTTCAGAACCCCTCGCACCCGAATCAGCCATCATAAAAATTGAATTGGCCTCTGAAGGAATATCGAAGGAAGCTATATTTATCATCATCTCTTTAGAGATTTTGTTGGTACAACTTGTCCATTCATCAACTACTTTGTTATAGCGCTCACCAGCAGTTATCAGGCCTTCGCGATATTGCTTTTCAAGCTTCTTAACTTTGTCAAAAGATTCAGCAATATGAAGTTGTTTTTGCTTAGGAATAATCATGTCATCTTTACCGATTGAAATGCCCGCGATGCAAGCATTTTTAAATCCTAAAGCCATGATTCTATCGCAAAACATTACAGTTTCTTTTTGTCCACAATTACGATAAACGGTGTCGATAAGATTAGTGACGGCTTTTTTAGTCATAACTTTATTTACAACTTCAAAGCTTCCTTTCATTGCGTTAGGAAGAGAATTATAAATAGCAACTCGACCCGCTGTAGTTTCAATTCTAACTTTTTCTCTTTCGCCATTTGCATTGGGAACAATGTAGCGATAAAGAATTTTATCATGCAAAGAAATAACTTCGCTATTTAAAGCATGCTCAAGCTCAAATTCATCAGAAATTGGATAAGCTTTTTTAGAAGAAAAATCTTTGCGCTCCATGGTTATGTAATATAAACCAAGAATAATATCTTGCGAAGGCACGATAATTGGTTTACCATTTGCAGGACTTAGAATGTTGTTGGTTGACATCATCAAGGCACGAGCTTCAACTTGAGCCTCAATTGATAAAGGTACGTGGACAGCCATTTGGTCACCATCGAAATCGGCGTTAAATGCCGAGCAAACTAACGGATGAAGTTGAATGGCTTTACCTTCGGTTAAAACCGGCTCAAAAGCTTGAATACCAAGACGGTGAAGTGTTGGGGCACGATTTAGAAGCACTGGATGTTCTTTAATTACCTCATCAAGAATATCCCAAACCTCAGGCCTTTCTGACTCAACCATTTTTTTAGAAACTTTAATTGATGGAGATTTTCCATACAATTCTAATTTAGAATAAATAAATGGCTTAAATAATTCTAGCGCCATTTTTTTAGGCAAACCACATTGGTGAAGCTTTAACTCTGGACCAACAACGATAACGCTTCGACCAGAATAATCAACACGCTTTCCAAGTAAGTTTTGACGGAAACGACCTTGCTTACCTTTTAGCATGTCGCTCAAAGATTTGAAAGGTTTTTTGTTAGAGTTTTTAACAATTGCACCAGACCTACCATTGTCAAGCAAGGCATCAACTGACTCTTGCAACATTCTTTTTTCATTTTTAATGATAATGTCGGGAGCGCCAAGTTCTAGAAGTCTTTTTAATCGGTTGTTACGATTAATAACGCGACGATAAAGTTCGTTTAAATCGGAAGTAGCAAAACGACCGCCATCAAGCATAACTAAAGGACGAATGTCAGGTGGAATAACTGGCAAAACCGTCATAATCATATGTTCAGGTCGGTTATCGATCGACTCTATGAATTGCTCAACTAGTTTTAATCTTTTAATTGCTTTTTCTTTCTTCATTTCTGAAGTAACAACCGCAAGTTCTTCGCGCAGTTCTTTTTGCAACTTTTTTAAATCAAGTTTTTGTAAAATTTTCTGTACAGATTCAGCGCCCATTTCAGCAACAAAACTACCGTAGCCATGTTCTTTTTGGAGTTTTTCATATTCTTCTTCAGTAATAATATCGCCCTCTTTTAGTGGCGTCATTAAGCTATCAGTGATAATATAAGCTTCAAAATAAATAACTTTTTCAATTGATTTTAAAGTAACACCAAGCATTGTGCTAATTCTTGACGGAAGTGATTTTAAAAACCAAATATGAGCAATTGGCGCCGCCAATTCTATATGCCCCATTCTTTCACGACGAACTTTTGAAGAAGTAACTTCAACACCACATTTTTCGCAGACAATTCCTTTGTATTTTATTCTTTTGTATTTTCCACACAAACATTCGTAATCCTTAATCGGACCAAAAATGCGCGCGCAAAATAAGCCATCTCTTTCTGGTTTGAAAGTTCTGTAATTAATGGTTTCAGGTTTTGAAACCTCGCCAAAAGACCACGACCTGATTTTATCAGGATCGGCGATCGATATTTTTATAGCATTAAAGTCGAGTAGATCAACAGAGCTATTATTTGAAATACTTAAGAGACCATGAGAAGAAGTTCCAGCGAGTGTCATGAGTTTTAATTTAATTTAATAATTTAAAAATTCTTTGTAAATATCTTGTAAATCTTGTGGCTTTTTTAAAGAAAACCACAAGAAATATTTATTCTTCAATAAGTTCAATATTTAATCCAAGTGAACGAACTTCTTTAATCATAACATTGAATGATTCTGGAATGCTACAATTAAAGTTTTGATTTCCTTGAATTATTGATTCGTATATTTTAATTCTTCCCACAACATCATCAGATTTTACAGTAAGCATTTCTTGAAGAGTGTACGCTGCGCCATAGGCTTGCAACGCCCAACATTCCATCTCACCGAATCTTTGACCACCAAAGTGTGATTTACCACCTAGAGGCTGTTGAGTTATTAAACTGTATGGTCCGATTGAACGAGCGTGAATCTTATCATCAACCAAGTGATGTAATTTTAACATGTAAATATATCCGACCGTAACTTTACGATCAAACTTATCTCCAGTTTTTCCATCGCTTAGTTGAATTTGACCAGAATTATCAACTCCGGCAACGTCAAGTAGTTTGGTAATATACTCTTCTTTTGCGCCTTCAAAAATTCCGGTGGCAAAAGGCACACCACTTCTTAAACGATGAGCAAATTGCAACAATTCATTTTCAGGCATTGCGCTAATTTTCTTAATCTCATCTTCAGATGAATATATTTGAAGTATTAATTGACGAACTTTTTTAACATATTCGGCTTTTTGATTAGACACTTCATCAAGAAGTTTTCCAATTTTTTTACCAAGTTCTTTCGAAGCAAAACCAAGATGAGTTTCAAGAATTTGTCCGATGTTCATACGAGATGGAACACCGAGCGGATTCAAAACTATATCTACTGGCTCACCATCTTCGGAATAAGGCATATCCTCAATCGGAGCAATTTTAGAAACAACACCTTTATTACCGTGACGACCAGCCATTTTATCACCGGGCTGTAGACGATATTTAGTAGCAATATAAACCTTAACGATCTTTAATATTCCTTGTCCAAGCTCGTCTCCAGCTTTTATTCTGGCAATTTTTTCATTATATTCTTTTTCAACTTCGGCAACTTGCTTAGAGTTGACTTTGATCATTTTTTCAACTCTGTCCATTACTTTAGAATCTTCAACAACTAATTTGATTAGTTGCGCCTTAGAAAGAGAAGATAGAGAATCTTCATCAAGTTTGGTGCCAGATTTTATTTTATCAATCGAAGAAGAAAGTTTATTACCAGAAAGTGCTTTTATTAAAGATTCTTTTACAGAATTTTCTAAAAATTGCACTTGAAGATTTTTTCTTTTTGACAATTCTTCAATTTGTTGCATTTCGATATAAATCGATCTCTCGTCTTTTTCGATGCCTTTTCTTAAGAATACTCTTACATCGACTACGGTTCCACCAACTCCAGTTGGAACATATAGCGAAGAATCTTTAACATCGACGGCTTTTTCACCAAAAATTACCTTTAATAATTTTTCTTCCGGAGTCATTGGTGATTCACTTTTTGGAGTAGTTTTTCCAACTAAAATATCTCCCGGCATAACTTCAGCGCCGATGTGAATAATACCTTCTTCGTCTAATTTGGTAAGAATTTCTTCGCTGACATTTGGAATATCACGAGTAATCTCTTCGGGTCCTAAGCGTGTATCACGAGCAACTACTTCAAGTTCTTCAATATGAATCGAAGTAAATGTGTCATCGGATAGAAGTTTTTCAGAAATAATAATCGAGTCTTCAAAGTTATATCCGTTCCAAGGCATGAAAGCAACGCGAACATTTTTTCCAAGAGCGATTTCTCCATTAGCTATACTATGTCCGTCACTAATTATTTGACCAGCTTTAACATATTGACCAACTTCAACCGTTGGACGCTGATTAATGCAGGTATCTTGGTTAGTTCTAACATATTTTTTGAGATTACAAATATCAATTTTTGCAAAACCATCTTCATCCAAATATTCAATGATTATTTTTGATGAATCAACAAATTTAACTACTCCGTCATTCTTGGCTCTAACTGTCGCACCAGAGTCTGTTGCGATAATAGCCTCCATTCCAGTTCCAACAAGTGGAGCGTCGGGACGCAACAATGGAACCGCTTGACGTTGCATGTTTGAACCCATAAGAGCACGATTCGCATCATCATTTTCAAGAAATGGAATTAAAGTTGTTGCAATTGAAACAATTTGCTTGGTTGAAACATCTATATAATCAATCTTATCAGGCGTAAGCATTATGAACTCGCCATTTTTACGACAACTAATTAAATCAGATTTTATTTCACCTTTTTCATCAACTTCAACATTTGAAGGAGCAATCGCAAAATTGACTTCGCCCATTGCTGATAAATATTGAACTTCACTAGTAATGATACCGTTAACAACTTTGCGATAAGGAGTTTCAATAAATCCAAAATCATTTACTCGCGCATAAGTTGCCAAACTGTTAATCAAACCAATATTTTGACCCTCTGGAGTTTCAATTGGACAAATTCTTCCGTAATGTGTTGGATGAACGTCACGAACTTCAAAACCAGCGCGCTCACGAGTCAATCCGCCTGGTCCTAACGCTGATAAGCGACGCTTGTGCGTTATATCAGATAGTGGGTTAGTTTGATCCATAAATTGCGACAATTGCGAAGTCGCAAAAAAGTCTTTTATTGATGTAATTAAAGGCTTAGAATTAATAATTGCTTGTGGCATTAAAGTATCAACATCAACCGAATTAATTTTTTCGATTATTGATTTTTCAACCCTTGCCATACCTATGCGCATTTGGTTTTCAACCAATTCTCCAACCGCTCTTACGCGACGATTTGCAAGGTTATCAATATCATCAGTTTTAAGATCGTTATGTTTGATTTTACTTAAAATTTTGATAGTTTGCTCAACATCTTTGC
Source organism: Rickettsia typhi (assembly GCA_945890035.1). Taxonomy (GTDB): domain Bacteria; phylum Pseudomonadota; class Alphaproteobacteria; order Rickettsiales; family UBA1997; genus CAILUF01. Next base: position 4,114 of record CAMDCJ010000030.1, on the reverse strand, counting down.
TTGTTAAAAACAAAGTTGCCGTAGAAATTTCAAGACCAAGACGATGATTCATTTTCATTCTACCAACATCTGATAGATTATATCTCGTATCATTGAAGAATAAATTATCAAAATAATTTTTAGCAACCTCAACTGAAGAAGGAGATTCTCCTAATCTAACCGCTTTATAAACATCAAACAAAGAATCTTTTTGAGTAATATTTTTGTCGACTAATAAAGTGTTGTAAATGTATGGTCCAATGTCAGATTTACTTGGGTTAACTATAGAAACTTTTTTAAAATTTAATTTTTGTAAAATTTCCAAACTTTCAGCGGTCACAATCGAACCAGCTTCAAGTAACATTTCTCCAGTTTCAGCCTCAATTAAATCTTGAGCATAAACAAAACCAAGCAAAGCTTCGTCAGTTAATAAATAGCTATCAAATTTTTCTTCTTGAAGTTTTTCGATTAATTTTCTATTAATTTTCGTACCTTCTTTAACAATAACTTCACCGCTATCTGGACAAATTAAATCATGTTGAATTTTCTTAGTATTAAAAAATATTTGTTGATCAAATTTTAATGCCCAACCTTTTTTTCCAACAAAAGCTTCAGCTGATCCATAAAAGTTTTGAATTATAGACTCGGAATTTAAACCGATAGCTCTAAGCAAAGTTGTTGCTGGGATTTTTCTTTTTTTATCAATTCTAAAATGCAAAATATCTTTGCTATCATATTCAAAATCCAACCAAGATCCAATGTGTGGAATAATTTTTGCTGTGTAGGCTTTTGATCCTGAAATTTTAACATTTTCACTATCAAAAAAAACACCAGGAGCTCTACGCATTTGAGAAACAATAACTCGCTCTGCACCATTAAAAATAAAGCTTCCACTATCTGTCATCAATGGAATTTCGCACAAATAAACTTCTTGCTCTTTGATTGAGCGGATTTCTTTTATTTCACTTCCTTCTTCTTGGTGCCATAATATTAGGCGTAAATGCGCACTTAGAGCAGATGAAAAAGTTTTTCCGGCAGATAAACATTCGCTATATTCATGTCTAGGCTCCTTCAAAGAGTAGCTAATAAATTCAACAGAGACCTTTCCAGCTGAATCTGAAATTGGAAAAAATGAATCGAAAACAGATTGTATGCCAGTTTTTTTGCGATCTTCAGCTTTTACATTAGCTTGAAGAAATTTTTCGTATGATTCTTTTTGAAGAGAAATTAGGTGGGGTATACCCTCTCTATCCTTGTTACTGCTAAAACTTTTTCTTAGAAGAGTTTGATCGAAATTTCTTGATTGAACCATAATAAATTTTATTCGGATTTTTAATCAATTTTTAAATTGGATATTTTGCAGAAATGCAAAAAACCAAGAAGAATTCGAGCCAATCGGTATTGATTGGCTCGAAATTAATTTATTTGAATGCTATTTTAATTCAACTTTAGCGCCAGCTGCTTCAAGTTTTTTCTTAATTTCCTCAGCATCAGCTTTAGCAACATCAGATTTTATTGTTTTTGGAGCTGCTTCAACTAAATCTTTGGCTTCTTTTAAACCAAGAGCAGTTATAGCTCTAACTTCTTTGATTACATTGATTTTATTATCGCCCGCTGCAACCAAAACCACTTCAAATTTATCTTTAACTTCGGCAACTTCGGCAGTAGCTCCAGCTGATGCGGCAACTGCGAAAGAAGCTGCTGAAACTCCCCATTTTTCTTCTAATTTTTTACTTAGATCTGCAAGCTCAAGCACTGTAAGAGTTGATAATGTTTCTGCAATTTGTTCTAAATTTACTGACATATTTTCTTTTTTTTTAAGTTAATAGAATTTTTTTAATTACTGTGTTTTTAAAGTTGCCAAACCATCTTTTGGAGCATTAAGCACTCTAACAAATTTTGACTGAGTAGCTTTGAGCAATCCAATAAATGAAGAACGAACTTCATCAAGAGATCCGAGTTTTGCCATTTCTTTAATAGCGATTTCTGACATTAGAGTTTTATTGAAAAAACCCGTAAGAATTTTAACAACCTCTACCTTTTTTGCGGTATCAGAAATAACCTTCGCAAGAGCTACCGGATCTTGAGAATAAAGAACCGCTACTGGACCGACTAAATGTTCAGTCAAAGCTTCGAGTTCAGTTCCCTTAATGGCAACTTTTACTAAAGTATTTTTGGAAATCTTAATGTTACAACCCTTTGATTTTAGGGAGACACGAAGATCGTACAATTGTTTGTCCGTCATTCCTCTGTAATGAATTACAGCCACAAAAGCACTGCCTATTAGGGTGCTTTTTAAAGACGAAACTAAATTTGATTTTTGATTTCTATTCATTGCTAAAAAATTTCAATTAAACCGATTCAACCGCCACTTCAACTGAAGGGCCCATTGTTGAATTAACATAAAAAGCTTTTATAAACTTTCCTTTAGCATTTTCTGGTTTTGCTTCTTTTATAGCTTTAATAACTACTTGAGCATTTTGCAAAAGAGCTTCAGTTTCAAAACTAACTTTACCGACTAAACAATGAACGGTTCCGCCTTTATCATTTTTGAAATCTGCCTTACCTTTTAAAGCATCGCTCACCGCTTTTTTGATATCGTTAGTAACTGTGCCATTTTTAGGACTCGGCATTAAACCGCGTGGCCCTAATTTTCTAGCAACTTTACTAATTTTTTGCATTACATCTGGAGTCGCGATACAACAATCAAAATCTAAAAATCCACCTTCAATTTTTAAGATTAGATCTTCAAGGCCAGCCATTAAAGCGCCTGATTCGATTGCAACTTTTTGTAAATCTTCATTACCAGTAAAAACTATGATTTTAATTTTTTTACCAGAACCGTTTGGCAATAAAACAGAGCCTTTTACAGCTTGATCTGATTGTTTTGCATCGATTCCAAGATTTACAGCAATATCGATAGATTCAATAAATTTACGTTTTTTAGCTATTGCTATTTCCTTAACTTTATTGATAGCTTCTTCAAGAGTTTTGGCTGTAATTTTTTCTTGAACTTGCTTTATTTTTTTTTGTTTTTTAATAACCATTTTTATAAAAATTATTCTATTACTTCAAGACCCATTGACAAAGCTGAACCAGCAACCATTGAAGCACAAGCTTCTAAACTAGTTGCGTTCATATCGACCATTTTCTTTTTGGCGACATTTAAAATTTGTTGTTTGGTAATTTTACCAGCAGAATCTTTTCCTGGATTTGATGATCCTTTTGCTAATTTAATTTCTTTTTGAATTAAATAAGAAACGGGAGGATTTTTAGTTGTAAAAGTAAAACTTTTATCTTTGTAGGCTATGATTGTAACTGGGATCGGAGTACCAGGTTCGAAATCAAGTTTTAAAGCATTAAATTGCTTACAAAACTCCATGATATTTAAACCTTTTTGACCCAAAGCTGGACCGATTGGTGGGGCTGGATTTGCTTTACCCATTGGCACTTGTAATTTTATAAGGCCAAGAATTTCTTTGCTTTTTGACATAATTTTGTAAATGAAAGTGGTTTAGCCAAAACCAAAATTTTCTATGAGACCAAGAAAATCAAGGTTTGGATAGCTATCGAAAATATTTCTACCACAAATTTTTATAATTTAAGTTGGTACATTTTAAAGTTATAAAAATTATATGCAATAGCTTTTTTATAAAATTTTTAGGTACTTTTATTTCTTTAAAAAATTCTTAAAAAAGTTGTTTTTACTAATAATATAATTAATTTATAAATGAAAAATAATCACTTAATCTAATGTAATGTGCAAAAGCCTTCAAATTCTCAAATAAGAAAAACTGGAGAAGTATTCAGAAATCCCAAAGCTACGGAATTGGATCGTAATAATGCTTTTAACATTATGAATTAATGGCGCATACTACATGAAGTTCCCCTAAACACTTTTCAAGCAACTTTGAGAAGAAGGATTAAACAAAATGGCCTCAAAGATGCCATAGTTGCTCAGAGACTAAAAAAGGCATCTACAATAATTGACAGGTCCCCAAATAACTAGACAATAAATACCTTTTAATTTATCGTTATTTTAACAATAAATTAAGGAGCTTATATGCCTACAGGTTATCCATCTTTAACAAAAAACCAAAAACAAGAAATTATCGCTAGAATAAAAGATAAGGGC
>CAMDCJ010000029.1 GCA_945890035.1 Rickettsia typhi | reverse complement strand
TGTTGAAAAATTCACAAAAAAATTTTGAAAAAATTAAGGAAAACCTTGTCGCAACTTATCGCAACATGGCACAAAATTCTGGTTTGCAAATCGATTTTGATGAAAATCTAATCAATAATTTTTTTTCGTGGAATCAAAATATTATTAATTTTCAAGATGAAAAATTACAGTCAAAAATATTTTCTTTAAAATCATTTTCACCAAATTTTAATTTAATTAAAAACTCTGAAAATGATTTAGAAATTTTATCTTTCATGCGTCCAAGCGTTGATTTGGGATGTTGTTATTGCTTATTTCACAATCCGCAAATTCACCAGAAATATAAAATTGAAATCAATAATTTAAATAATTTAAAAATTAATGTTGCCAAGATTTTTGATGATTTTGAAAGAATGCGAATTGTTGTTTTATCGAGCGATAATTATTTGGGAGTCGTTAAAAATATTTTAGCAAAAATTGAAAATGATATTTTTTATGCCGATGCTTCGAACCTTGATTTACTTATATTAAGCAAGTTTTTTGCTAAGAAAATTTTACCTAAAACTCAAGATTTTATAAAGAATTTACAAAATAATTTAGCACCGCAAATTGTGCAAAAAATATTTGATTTAGAAAATTTTATTTATCATCAAGAAAGTTTTGCCAAAAACTTAAAATTAATTTTAGAAGAATTGATTATTGAAAATGAAGAAATTGATCAAGACCCTACTAAATCAGAGCCTGAAGAGCAAAAAAAACACCGCAAGATTCTGAAAATTTTGGTGCCGAATCGGTCGAAAATAATTTAAATCAAATCCAGAATAACGAAGTTTCCGATAATCCTAGCGAAGAAAAAATTGTTGAAAAAAAATTAGAAGAAATGCCAATTTTTGAAGATGAAAAATTTGACGAAACCATTATTGACAAGCCTTCGATTGATAATAATAAAATTGAGTTTAAAAATCCTTACACAATTTTTTCTAATCAGTTTGATGAGGTGGTTATTCCAAAAAAATTTATTGCCAAAAGTGAGCTTGAGAATTTGCGCAACCAACTTGATTTAAAAATATCAAAACTCAATTCAATTTCTAAAAAAATGAATTTGAAATTGAAAAGAAAATTATTATCGAAGAAAAATACCTACCTAGATTTTGATGCATCGGGCGGGGTTTTGAATCGTAAAAAATTAGTAAATCTAGTTTTGTCGCCATTTATTGAAGATGTGTGGATTAACTCGAAAGCCCATGAATATCACGACACGACTTTAACGATATTACTTGATAATTCAGGTTCGATGCGCGGAAATCCTATCGTGATGAGCGCGATGGCTTGCGAAATAATTGCCGAAATTCTTGAAAAATTTTCAATTAAAACTGAAATTATTGGCTTCACCACTTCGGATTGGAAAGGTGGACGCGTTAGAAAATTGTGGGAAACTTCGGGTCGTAAAAAAAATCCCGGACGCTTAAATGAGTTGCGTCACATCATTTACAAAAGCTTCAATCAAAGTTTTAAAAAGTCGAAAATAAATTTAGGATTAATGTTGAAAGAAGGAATTCTAAAGGAAAATATTGACGGCGAAGCCTTGTTGTTCGCGCGTTCGCGTTTAGCTCAACAAAGTGAAAAAAGAAAAATTTTAATGGTAATTTCCGATGGTACGCCCGTCGATGATTCAACTACTTGCAACAATGATGGCGATATTTTATCCGATCATTTGCGCCATGTTATAAATATGATTGAGAAGCGCGGTAAAATTGAAATTATTGGCGTTGGGATAGGGCACGCCACCGACGAATTTTATAAAAATTCTATTACGATTAGAGCCCTAGAGGATCTTGGTGATGTTATGATTGATAAGATTATTAATGTTTTATAAAAATAATATTGTTTATTTATAACTTGATTTTGTTTATTATTTTTATAGATTTAAAAAATATTATAAATCATTATAAATTAAAATCATGATACCTTCTAACGCCACTTCCATTCTTAAAAGCTTAATTTCAACAAAATTAAACCCTCTTTTTTCTAAACTTAATGGTTTATTTTTTTCCAGAAAAACTCCCGAAGCTAAAAAACCAGTCCCAGCAGATTCCAAAACTGCTGAATTTATTGAAAGACATGAAAAAAGTACTGAAGAGTTGAAAGTTATAGAGGTGGAATTAAGTGAATTGTTTCGAAGAGATGATGGAGGGCGAGGGCTAAATGCCGTTCAAACCAAACAAACCAAAGAATCTTCTGATAAATCAAAAAAATCTAGCGGTGGCAAAAATAATTATCTTACAAAAATTCCCTTAAGTCCCGTATTGGAAGAGTGTAGTCTCGATTTATCTCCAGAAGAAATAACACATGAACATGTTCCTACGCCTATTAGTACTCCTAAAGTCCAACTGGATGAACATGATGGACCGGAGAGAAAGAAGCGTGAGCAACCTGGGATTCCTTGCCCTTTAAATACTGAATCTCTTCGGCATCCTGATGATCCAAGATATAATGGATATAGAGGGGTCAAAGGTTTAATTGTTGGTTCAGTAAAAAAAGCTTCTGGTGAAGAACCTGGTTTGGCTCCAGAAAATCATGGGGCAGGTACAAAAATAACTCCAAGAAGTAAGGCTTCTTTGGCGGTGGTTCCTGCAAGTTCATTGAAAATGCCCCCGGTTCCAACTGAAAGAGTTCCTCTGAGTTCATTGCGGGAAGAGCAAGAATCCTCTTTGCCAAAATCAAATGAGAACAATAAAGAAAGTGCCGATATAAGTTTAGTAAGATCAAAAGAACGGAACGAAGATCTTAGTAATCTTCAAGTCTCACTCAATGAACATGATGGACCGGAGAGAGGGGGGCGTGAGCAACTTGGGATTGATCCTTACCCTTTAAATACTAATTCTGGTCCTGGTTGTCTGCCGCCAACCAGAATAATTAGTATGCGCAAGAGTTTAGTATTAGGAGACGCGTGGTGGACGCGCGTGGCAAAATCTGGTTTGGATTCAGAAAATAATGGGGCAGGTACAAAAATAACTCCAAGAAGTGAGGCTTTTAATGCAGTGGTTCCTAAAAGTTCATTGCATGAAATAGTTACTAAGCAAGTTAGCCCTGATCTGCAACAAAATCATCACCCCTAATCAAACATCCCGGATTTCTTTTTCGGGGCAAAGTCTGGAGGAAGTTTTTGCTGAATTTCTTTTGGTAATAAGCGATATAAAATTTTAACTTTATCCGAGCTGTAATTTATAAAATCTTGTGAAAAAATACTGCTCGAAATCGCATCGCGGAATTTATTTTTCTCAATATCATCGAAGTTTTTTTCAACAAATTCTGCCAAATTTTTAACAAAAAAAGAAGAAGAATTTTCAATAATTTCACTCAAAAAACTTTTTTTAAAAATTAAATTTAACGGATTAAAACTTTTGATTTTTTCAAGAATGGTTATTTTAAGAATTTCCTTGTCAACATTATCAAAATAAGCTATCGACGAGGCTTCAGAAAATGAATATTCATAGTTATTTGATAAAAATAAAGTTGGATAAATAATCTCAATTTTTTTTGAAAAAACTTGCTTTAAATCTATTACTTTATTTAAAAACAAATCATTCTCATAAATGATTTCTAAAAATCTTCTTTTCGAATCGCTAAGAATTATATTTTCAAAAAAAACTGCCACAAAAAAAACAATTAAATTTGAAGATTTTTCATGTTCCAAGCTTTTTAAAAAAGAATTTAAAACTGCTGATTTAATCGAATCACTAACTTTATCAAAATTTAATGCAATGACTTTAATTTTTTTTACAACACTTGAAAGCTCTGCGGGAGTAGCCTTTGTGGCATTATAATCGAATAAACAAGTTTCAATAAAGCTTTGTATAATTTGGTTACTTTGTGAAGTTTGAGCTTTTATAAAATTGCAAATTTCGAGGTAAATTCCTTTAAAACTATCGGGATTTTTAATTTGATTTTTTAAAGTAAATTCTTCGCTTGTAAAATAATTATTAAGATAGAATTTTTGATTTTTTTCATTTAAAAAATTAGCTTGTTGAAGAATTTCTATGTCGTTGATATTGTAGTCTTTTAAAAGATTATTTTGTGTTAAAAAATTTTTTAATTCGAGGGTTTGTATTTTAATTGCCTTGTCGATTTTTGTTAAATCATAATTCAATTCATTAAACAAATTTTTTATTTCAAAATAAAGAGCTTTTCCATCATTTTGAAAAAAATAAATTTCACCACTAAATCCATTAGAAATTAAATTTCCAAAAATATCAAAAACTTGATCGGAAGCTTCAATGACATGCTCTAATGAGATATAAGATTTATTGATTTCATTAACGCGAATTACAGCGCGATTGCTTAATTTTTCACCTAATTCAGCAATATTTTTTTGAAAAAATTCTTTGTTTTTTAAATTGTCGCCATCAATCGCAAGTAGCATTATTTTAAAATTGAAATCAATCAATTGCGAAAAGCTCATCACGACTTTTGGGGTTTTGTCGGAATTGAAGCTTAAACAAATGTTATTAAATTCATCGAGCTTTGATTCAAAAAATAGAATATCGGCTTTTCTTTGTTTTAAATAAGCGTTGTTGAAGCTATCAAAAGAGTTTTCTTTGGCGTGAGTTATGAGATATTTGTCGACCATAATTTTTTTTAAAAAATCATTAAACATTTTCCAATGTTTTCAAGTCTTTGATTTAATAAAAACACTATTAAAAAAAAATGTAATTTTTTAGAACAAGATTTTTAATTATTTACAAATTCCAGCGTGCTTTTGGAGCAAAATTTAAGTTATCGACTAAATTATTTTGTAATTTTTCAATACCAACCCAAGCAATCATTGAGGCATTGTCGGTGCATAATTTTAAAGGCGGGGCGACTATTTTTAAATTATTTTTCTGAGCAAAAACTTCTAATTTTGAAATTAAAAACTTATTTGCCGAAACACCGCCGGCAATAATTAGATTTTCAATTTTTTTATTTTGAAAATTTTGAAAATACTCATGAAGATTTATAACATTTTGTAATCGATTTATTAAAATTTCAGCGACAATATTTTGAAATGAAGCGCAAATATCGGCCTTGATTTGCATTGTCATTTTTGGTGGAGAATTTTCATGATGAAATTCCGTTTCTGTAATTTCTTCAATCTGTCTTCGAACTGCGGTTTTCAAGCCTGAAAATGAAAAATTGAATATATGTTGATGACTCTTTGTATCGATTAATGGTCGTGGAAATTTATATTTTTTTTGATCACCAATTTGCGCAAGCTTTTCAACTTCTGGCCCTCCCGGATAAGGTAAACCAAGCATTTGCGCAACTTTATCGAAAGCTTCGCCAAGCGCATCATCGATGGTTTCGCCAATTTTTTCATAAGACCCCAAGCCTTTGGTGAGTAAGATTTGGCAATGTCCACCCGATACCAATAATAACAAATACGGAAACTCAATTTGCGAAACTAATCGTGCGGTTAAGGCATGCCCTTCGAGATGATTAATCGCTAAAAATGGCTTATTATAAATTGCCGATAAAGTTTTAGCGCAAGTCATGCCAACGATTAAACCGCCAATTAAGCCGGGGCCACAAGTTGAAGCGAAGCCATCGATTTCGCTAAATTTTAAATTAGCTTCTTTTAGTGCTTGTAAAATCAATTTATCGATAACTTCAAGATGCGAGCGCGCCGCAAGCTCGGGAATGACTCCGCCATAAATTTTATGTTGTTCGATTTGCGATAAAATAATATTGGCTAAAATATTTTTTTTATCATCAACAATCGCAACAGCGCTTTCATCGCAAGAGGTTTCAATTCCCAAAACTATCATAAATTTTATTTAATTTTACTATTTTTTAAAAGAAAATTTTCAAGCATATTGAGGGCATTTTCAAGTGTTAAATTGCGATTTTCTTCGCGATAATTGCCAAAAATAAATTTTTCAACTTGAGTAAAATCTTTTGCTATTAAAGCAATAAAAATTGTACCAACTTTTTTATCAAATGTTGCTCCTGTAGGTCCAGCGATACCAGTAATTGCGATAGAAATATCGGCGTAAGAATTTTTTAAAGCCCCGCGAGCCATTGCTAAAGCAACTTCTTCGCTCACCGCACCAAATTCTTCAAGTAAATTTTTATCGACATTTAGTAAATCAATTTTGCTTTGATTTGAGTAAGTCACAAAACCGCGATCAAAAATTTTTGATGAACCTTCTAATTCGGTAAAAAGCCCTGATAATAAGCCTCCCGTGCAGGATTCAGCGCAAGTTATTTTTAAATTTTCTTGCGCTAATTTTTGATTTATTTCGCCAATTTTGGTAATTAATTTTTGTGAAAAATTCATCTAAAAGCTCCCGCGATTCTTTCGACTTCAATAGTTTTTTTGGACATTCGAAGTGCCGACAACATCTCTTCAAGATGTTCAACGCTTTTAACATCAATATCAATAACAACTTCAAAAGTATCGGCGCAACGATTGGTGGTTTTTATATGACCAATATTCATTTTCTTTTTAGCGATAATATTGGTGATGTCAGCAATTGCGCCACTAATATTTTCAACGACTACGCGAATTTGACTTGAATAAGTTTCGTCACCAATTTTTTCATAATTTTTCCAACAAACATCTAAAACTCGTTGCGGATTAAGCGCTAAATTTTTTAAATTCGAACACATTTGATTGTGAATTGTTACTCCCGTTCCGGTGTTGATAATGCCCACAATCGAATCTCCCGGAATTGGGCTACAGCAACCCGCATAGCGAATCGCCATGCCATCGACCAAGCCATCAATTGGTAATGAATAATTTTTTTTGTTAGATTTATTTTGATTTTTAAGATTTTTTAAAGGTTTATTTTCAACTTCATAATCAGGATAAATAACCTTAAAAACATCTTGGCGTGAAATCGTGCCGTCAGCGATTCTAAAGCATAAATCTGCAATATTTTTTTTTGCAAATTTACTTAAAGATTTTTCTAAAATCGCTTCGCTAAATTCAACATTTTTACTTAAGAAAAATTTCTGTAAAATAGCTTTACCTAGAACGCTATATTCGCTGTATTTTTCATTACGAATAAAATTACGAATCGAAGTTTTTGCCTTAGAAGTTGTTGCGAATTGAAGCCAATTTGGTGAGGGTTTGCCATTTTTTGAAGTTAAAATTTCAACTTGGTCACCATTCTCAAGTCTTTGCCTGAGTGGCGCGATGGCGCTATTAACTTTTGCAGAAATACAACTATTTCCAACTTCAGAATGCACGGCGTAAGCAAAATCAATAATTGTCGAACCAAGCGGTAAATTAAAAATATCGCCATTGGGCGTGAAGCAAAAAACCTCATCTTGATGCATTGACAATTTGTTATTTTTCAAAACATCACTTGCGTTTTCGGAATTTTCAAAAAGATTTATGAGTTCTCTAATCCAGCGATATTGATTATTTTCTTTGCCAATAACGGCAATTTTATTTTTAGTTTTTTTAGTGATTTTTTCTTTGTAATTCCAATGTGCCGCAACGCCAAGCTCAGAAACTTCATGCATTGAAACATCGCGAATCTGTATTTCAATTTTTTTATTAAAAGGTCCGAGTATCGCCAAATGAAGCGATTGGTAACCATTTTCTTTCGGAGTGCTAATATAATCTTTGAAGGTGCTTGGAATCATGTTAAAACTAGAATTAACAATTCCTAAAGCGCGATAACATTCGCCAACATTTTTAACGACAATGCGAAACGCCATTATGTCGTGAAGATTATGAAAGCCAATATTTTGACGCTTCATTTTCAACCAAATGGAATAAGGCTTTTTTTCGCGCCCTTGAATATCGGTTTCAAAATTTTCATTCTTAAAAATTTCGGTGAGTTGTTGTAAAATTTTCTCAACTAAATCCTTATTTTTTTCGCGAATTTCGGTAAGTTTTTCAATGATTTGTAAGCGGGCAGGCGGGTCAATGATTTCAAATGCCAACTCTTGAATTTCATCCTTAATTTTATTTAAACCAATGCGTCCAGCCAATGGCGCATAAATCTCGAGGCTTTCGGTGGCTTTTTTAATTCTTTTTTCTTTCGAAGGCACGAATTGCAAGGTACGCATATTGTGCAAGCGATCCGCCAATTTAACCAAAAGCACGCGAATATCTTGCGACATCGCCATGGCTAATTTGCGAAAATTTTCTGCCAATCTTTCATTTTCATTGATATTCATAACATCAATTTTACCAAGCTTGGTGACGCCATCGACAAGCCTTGAAACCTCTTCACCAAAGGCTTCATTAATATCATCTAAGGTTAAATCGGTATCTTCAACCACATCATGAAGTAGGGCGGTAATTATCGATTGATCATCAAGTTTTAAATCAGCGATTATTTCGGCGACGGCGATTGGATGAGAAAAATATGAATCGCCGGAATGACGCTTTTGCGAGCCATGCGCCTCTTTGGAAATGATGTAAGCTTTTTGAATTAGCTGGGAATTAACTTGGGGATTATATAATTTTATTTTGGCAATTAATTCGTTTGATGTTAGCATAATTAAAGAATTAATCGGTGACAATACAAAACACTAAAAACTTATCGCGGATACGGCAATTTATTTGCCGTGGAGGTTCTTCGCGAAAAAGAAATAGCCTAAACGGCTATTTTTAGCGAAGAACGGGATCATGAGCGTGAGCGAAGCAATCCCAGTCGCGAATCTTTTTTTTCAAAAAAGATGAAGCGTTTATCCACAAAGAAAAAACTAAAAACTTATCGCGGATACGGCAATTTATTTGCCGTGGAGCGATCCAACTAAAAGCTAAATTTGCGAAGCAAATTTAATGTGTAACACTCGAAATAACGCTTCCAATCTTAAATCAGGCGATTGAAATTGAAGGCGAGTCTGCGTAAGCCTACCTTAATGTAGGCGCGCAAAGACGAGACCTGAAAAATTCGGTCGCATCATTTAAGATTGGAAGTGTTATTAGTCGTTTACTTCAATATTTTCTGAAACAAAACTATCATCTTTTAAAGTAATATTTGATTCAGTTTCCTCAGAAATTGCTTCTATGATATTTTCGTCAGAAGAATTGATGTTAACATCAATCATGCCACGATTTTTAATAGAATTAATAATGTTTTTACGCTGAGCGTCAACATCAATTAAATCGCTGGCAATCTCACGAAGAGCAATAACCGCAGGCTTTTCTTTGCGATCAAGATTTGTGTTAGAACCAGACAATATCGCTTTAGCACGATTGCTAGCAATTAAGCACAATTCAAAACGATTCGGAACTACTTCAACGCAGTCTTCAACAGTTATTCTAGCCATTTTGTTTAAATTGTTTTGGATTATTAAATATATCGCCAAATTAGAATTTTGGAAATCTTCATACTCGCGATTTTAGGGCAATGTTTTTTACATGCAACCATTTTTTCCAAGCAAAAAATAGTTAAAAGGTAGTTAATTTTTTTAAATTTAGAGAATTACAGACCCCCTAGTAGGCGAATTAATTACAGGTTTAGCAGGATTGGGATCTGGAATTTCGACTTCCTTAACTCCGGTAATATATTTTTTTTTTTCGAGCATTGAAGGTTTTCTCATCTTTTGGATTTTTCGTAATCCCATAAAGTTTTTTTGAATAATTTGTTATAAATTTGAAATCATCTTTATCTCCTACTTCAGTAGCTAATTTATCTAAATCATTTAGGTATACTCTAATTAGTTCAGCTTTTTTAGGATTCCCAATATTGTTATTAACCAATTCTTTCAAATCTCTTATTTTTCCTTTTTGTAATACCAATTCCTTCTCAGCATCTTGTCGTTTATGTATATCTTTAAACTCACTAACTAAAGCATCTTTAAATTCTTCTAGAAATTTACTAAAAACTTTATACCCTTCTTTAACACTTAAATTTCTTAAATTAAGAGTTAAGCCCTTGTCATTAATAGTTGTTTTAATATTTTCATAATCCTTAAAGAAACGCTCTATGTCTTCAGCAAGTTTTTTTTGAAAATTATTAAATTGTACTATTTGTGGCGCTATAGCAATATTTTCATTACCGAAAAGTGTTGATATTTCTTTAAGCTCTTCAGTATTAAATTTTTCTTCAACGGGTTTTTCTTCAGTTTTAGTATTTAGTTGCTTTAAAATATAGCGTCCTGCTAATAAAGTTAGCGCAGTAATTGTACCATAAAAAAGAAAATCGTATCCTCCAATTCGAGGAGCATCTTGTTTTGGTGGCAATCCAGGGCCTGTAGTATGATTTTGTGACAATCGGTCGATTCCTCCTTTAGCATCTGGAATTACAAAGGTAGGGAACTTATTTTCTCTCATTTTTTTTTTTAAATCATCTCTCATTTTTTTTTTTAAATCAATCAAAACTTTCGTTTTTGAGGTCCACTCTCTAAGGTTTTTTTGAAATTTTTTTTCAAATTCATCAAATGATTTTCTTAAAGATGTTTCATCCATTCCTTTTGTTCTACGTTCAAATTTTTTAAATGAATTATCTATTATATTAGCAGTTTTTTTTTGTTCTTCTATAGCTTTTTTATATGATTCTATATCAAGTGATTCAAGCTCTTTTAATAACAATTTTATTTTTAATTTTTCCATTCTAAAAAATCCGTCTATAAAGATTTGCTCTGAAGGTTTTTGTTGCATAAATAAATTTATTGAAAAGTTAAAAAAATAATTTTTTGATAAAATTTTGAGCAATTCTTACCGCTCTAATGTCAATCGTATGATCCAAGTGCTCGATAGCGTGAGATTCAAACGGTACTCCATGTTGGTTTAAAATTATTTGCGCTTCCTGAAAATTAGAAAAAGGCAAAACGGAATCTTCAGTGCCATGGATTAAACAAATATTTGGCTTAGAAATAATTTTATCGCCGACGCTAGTTGGTTCAACAACTTTCCCTGAAAAACTTATTATTCCAGCAATTTTTTTAGGCATGATCAAGCCTTGATAAATCGACATCATGCTCCCTTGTGAAAAGCCAATTAAAATCAAATTTTCGTATGATAAATTGAATCTTTGCAATTGTTTTTCAATAAATTTTAATAAAATTTGATTGGCATTTTTAATTTTTGGAGCCAAGGAATCAAGAGCACTACGCTCCGTTCCAGCATAAAGCGAGAACCATTGATAACTATTTGGAAATCCACCTTCCCATGGTTCAATCGCATTCGGAGCAATGAAATGTGCATCTGGAATAATTGGTTGAAATTCATTTGCTAATTCAATAAGATTTTCACCGTTAGCACCATAACCGTGCAACAAAATTACTAAAAATTTTGGTGATTTTGTCGTTCCATATTCGTGAGTAATCAAAGTCATGATTTATAATTAATTTTTTATTTAATTTATGCTTACCATAGATAATTTAAGTTTTTTTAAAGACAATAAAAAAATTTTTAGTAATTTATCTTTGTCTCTTAGTATTTCATCGGCTTTAATCGTCACTGGCAAAAATGGTTGCGGGAAATCTTCATTGTTAAAACTAATCGCTGGAATCTACGAAATACAAGATGGAGCCCTTTTATGGGGTAATAAAAATATTGAAAATTTTCGTGATGATTTTAATGGCGATACGCAATTTATTGGACATAAAAATTTTTTAAAACCCGAATTAACTGTCAGAGAAAATCTTGAATTTTACGCTGATCTTCATGGAACCAAAAACGCCGTCACGCCCGCTTTAGAATTTTTTTCCTTGAGAGAATTGCAAGATTCTAAGGTAAAAACACTTTCGGCTGGCTGGCAACAACGAGTAATTCTAACTAAGCTTTTGGCGTGCCCAGCAACAGTTTGGCTCCTCGATGAGCCTTCAAATAATCTTGACAAAGAGGGTAAAGAACAACTCCGAGAGTTATTGAAAAATCGTATTAAAGATCGCGGTTTGATTATCATGACTTCTCACGATGAAATGTTTTTCGATCTAGGGCCTAAATTGAATTTAGAAGATTTTGCGTAGTTTTTATTATTAGTTTTTAACTATAGCTTGAAGGAGTAGTGCCAAATTAATTATCGGCAAACATAGCGATTGCGTCAGAAAAAAAACACGGATTTTTTTTGCGGAATTAAATCTAAATTTCTAAGTAATTCTAATTAATTAACTTCTTCAATATTAATAAAATCTTTCATTACTTCAGAATTTATATCGCGAAAAGCGCTAAGGGCGCTGGAAATTTCTTCGCTACCAACTCCAACTGATGAAAGGGCGGCGTGGCTTAATTGTAAACCTGTTTCAACATTTTTAGAAACTACATAACTGGCACCAACTTTTTTCAATCTTTCGGCGTTATGGAGGCTTTCAGATTTTGTAATTACCGCCACATTTGGAAAATTTTCGTGAATAAATCGTGTAATTTTCATGCAAGCAAATTCGTCTTCGATGGCTATAACCACTGATTCCGCGCGCTCGACGCCGATATGTTTTAAAATTTCAATATTAAGCGCGTCGCCATAATAAATGTTAAAACCTTTATTTCTCTGATTGGTAACAACTCGATGATTATTTTCGAGAATTAAATAATTAATATTTTTTTTGCGCAAAATGTAAGAAACGATGCGTCCGACCTTAGAAAATCCAATAACGACGATATGTTTAGAAATTTGCCCAATCTCTCTTTTTAATTTGTTATCGTGTAAAATTTCTTTGGTGTAAAGATAAGCTTTTGTTTTGCGTCCGATGGTTGCCAATATTGGTGTTAAAGCCATTGTAAGCGTAACTGTTGTCATTAAAAATTGCGATAGATTGGTGCTTAAAAAATTTTGTTGAACGGCGATTAAAAAAACTACAAAAGCGAATTCTCCGCCTTGCGAGAGTAAGAGTCCAGTATGAATGGCGGGAGCAAGAGGAAATTTAAAAACTCGACATAAGCCAATTATTATCGAGGCTTTAAGGGCTATAATTCCAAGTGAAGCAAGAATTATGTAGGGAAAGCTTTGTATCAAAAAATTAAAATCAAAAGACATGCCAATGGTCATAAAAAATAAACCAAGCAGAATTGATTTAAGTGATAAAATTTCTTCTTCAACGCGATAACGATATTCGGTTTCTGCAACCAAAAGCCCTGCGACGAAAGCTCCGAGCGCAAATGACATTCCCATGTAATTTGTGATGTAAGCCGAGCCCAAAACTACAATTAAAGTGAGGCTTAAAAACAAAACATCGCTTTTCGATTTGGCAATCATACGATAAATTGGACGAATGCAAATGCGACCGATGGCAAAAATTAATCCCATGGCGATAGTGGCGTCAGCTAAGGCTCCACCGAGTGCGTGAGTAATATTTAAATCAGTATTTTTTAAAATTGGAAGTAAGACTAAAATTGGAATTACCGCTAAATCCTGCATCAATAAAATTGAAAATGATAAGCGTCCGACTCGTGTTGATTTTTCAGCATTTTCAGCAATTACTTGCATAACAATTGCGGTTGAAGACATCGACAAAGCGCTCCCAATAATGATCGAAGTCTCATTCGACATGTTGAAAAGGAATTTGCAAATCAGAAAGATTATTAAAGAGGTTAGAACAACTTGAAGACCGCCAAAGCCCAAAACATATTTTTTCATATTTACTAAGCGAGCAAATGTCAGCTCTAATCCGATTGAAAAAAGCATAAAAACAATTCCAAGTTCGGCAATTGATTTAGTGGTTTCTACGCCTGATACGATTCCAAGTCCGAAGGGGCCAATTGTAGTTCCGGCGACTACATAACCAAGAGCCGGGCTTAATCCAATTTCTTGAAAAATAATTACTACAAAGACCGAAGCAAGTAGTAAAATTAAAATATCGCGTAAATACGAAATATCGTGCATTTGATTGATGTAAAAGTTAGGGTTTTAAAAAATTTTTGTTATTTTGCAAAAAATCTTTTTGATAATAAATTTTTAGTGCTAAGATTTTCAATATAAACTAACATTTAAAATAAAAAAAACTATAAAAAAATGACAATTCTTTGTGATAAATCGATTGCTGAACTTGCTAATAATCATAAAATGATTGAACCTTTTATTTCGAAGCAGGTGAGGGCGGATGATAAGGGCGAAAAAATAATTTCTTATGGAAATTCTTCATATGGTTATGACGCTAGAGTTTCTAATGAGTTCAAGATATTTACCAACATTGATTCGGCGATTGTTGACCCTAAAAATTTTTCAGAAAATAGTTTTGTAAATCGTCAAACTGATGTTTGTATAATTCCGCCAAACAGCTTTGCTCTAGCGCGAACCATTGAATATTTTAGAATTCCCAATGATGTTTTAGTAATTTGCGTAGGCAAATCAACTTATGCTAGATGTGGAATTATTGTCAATGTAACGCCACTTGAACCGGGTTGGGAAGGTCATGTTACGCTAGAATTTTCTAATACGACACCACTTCCAGCCAAAATTTATGCCTTCGAAGGTGCGTGCCAATTTTTATTTTTCAAAGGCGATAAACCTTGCGAAATATCATATGATAAGCGTCAAGGAAAATATATGAAACAAACAGGAGTCACTTTACCAAAAGTATAAATTAAGCATGAAAAAACACCAAATTAATTTTATTTTAATATTGTTATTTGCGCTACAAAATCAAGTCTTCGCACAAGATAAGATTGAGTCCGATCCACGAGTTGCAAAACGAGAAAATTATGAAATTAATTATCTAGGAAATATGACTATTGGAGAATTTAACGATATTTATAAAGATGATCCAAAAAATACTCAAATTTTAGAAAATGAATTATCGCCTTTTTTGGCAAAAACTCCAACTCCTTCAAGGCTTTTTACCTCAGATTTATCAATGCCCGACAGCTTTGGTTCCACAAATAATTTAGCTAAAAAAGCTGGTTCATTTTATCGCGCTTACGGTGAAATAGTTTATATTCAAGGTACTGTAACTGACTCTTTTGGTGTGCCAATTCACAATGCCGTAATTGAAGTTTGGCAAACTAATTCGGCGGGCAAATATCACACACTTCTTGAGTCGGGAAGTGGTTATATTGATAAATTTTTTAGCATGTCGGGTCGTGCCGTTTCGGATAATTTAGGTAATTATCACTTTATAACTATAATGCCGGGATCAAGCTCAGGAAGGGCGCCACATGTTAATTTTAATGTTTATCATCCGCGTTTCGGCAAGCTTGAAACTGAGATGTATTTTATAAATCATCCTTACAATTTTAGCGATTATCAATATCTGGCATATAGCGATGAAGAGCGCAAAATGTTGACCGCGGATATTAGAAATACCGATATGTTAAATCCAAATTCAATTAAATTAGCAACTTTCAACATTACTTTAAAAGGCATTCATCAATATAAAAAATTCTAACTAAAAATTTGTTGAGTAAGTAAAATAATAAAATAATTTTAATTAAAAAAATCGAACATGAAATCACAAAGACAGCTACAAATTGGCGAAAATATTAAAAGAATTATGTCGGAGATTTTTTTGCAAGAAGATTTTTCTGTGATGATGAATAATGTAATAACAATCATAGAGGCTGATGTTTCTCCCGATGCTAAAAATGTTAAAATTTTTGTGGATCTTCTTGGCGATTCGTCAAAACATCAACAAATTTTTGATAAAATTTGTGCGTTTGCACCGCATTTTCGTTATGAATTAGCTAAAAAAATTGATTTAAGAATGATTCCCGAAATTGTTTTTATTCACGATAAAACATTTCAAAATGCTAGCGCGATTGAAGCCTTGATTTCACAGGAAGCACAATATTTTTTAGATCCAAAAAATTCTCAAAAAAACAATAAAATTAGCACAAAAAAAATATATAAAACTAATAAAAATTTGAACGATTTAAAGAAAACAACGCGAAGAAAAAAATCATGAAAACCATTGCAAT
>CAMDCJ010000028.1 GCA_945890035.1 Rickettsia typhi | reverse complement strand
GCAAAAAAAATTCACCAAAATAAATCCGCAATTGATGATTTTTTTGTACAAAAATTTATAGCAAATCCAGCTTTTTTTTATAACTCGATCGATTTACGCCACAGTTCATACAAAATAACCGCGATCGATACCAATTGCTATCCGGCGGGCTTTAACAATTTATCCGAATCCGGCAAAAATAGTGCCGAAAATTTGGTAAAAAATTTTTTATTAAACAATTTTTTATCAAGCTCAAAAAATATTTTTATTATTCCCGAAAATCATACGCGAAATATGCGTTATCTTGAAAATTTGGCGATAATTGTTGAAATTTTACAGCGTCAAAAATGCCAAGTTTTCATAGCAACTTATAATCCAGAAATAATTTTAAAAACGGTTTTGACTCTTGAAAATCAAAGCACCATAACTCTTTATCCATTACAAAAAATTTCTGGAAAATTGGCAATTATAGATGATAATAAGCAAAATATTTTTGCCGATTTAGTAGTTTTAAATAACGATCTAACCAATGGCATTCCCGAAATTTTAAATAATATTTCAACTCCAATTAATCCGCCACTTGCAATGGGTTGGCACCAAAGAACTAAATCGCAACATTTCACAATTTATAATCAAATTGCCGATGAAATTGCTAAAATTTTAAATCTCGATCCATGGCTAATTTCTTCAATACACGAACATTGCGAAGATGTTGATTTTAAAGAAAGCATCGGGCTTGAATGTTTAGCAAAAAATGTCGAAAAACTTTTGCAAAAAATTTCCGAAAAATATTTTGAACATAACATCAAAGATGAACCTTATTGTTATATTAAAGCCGATAATGGCACTTACGGCATGGCGGTTTGGAGCGTTTCAAATCCACAAGATGTTATCGAAATAAACAAGAAAGAGCGCAACAAAATGAACATGCTCAAAGGCTCAACCCAAACCAGCAAAGTAATGATTCAAGAAGGCATAATTACTGCAGATAAAATTAATAATAACCCTTGCGAGCCAATGATTTACATGATTAATGGCGAAGTGGCGCAAAATTTATTTCGCACCAATGATTCACGCGATGAACGCATCAGCCTCAACGCTTCGGGCGCAACTTTTTATAATCTTGAAAATTTACCGCAAAAAAATAACTTTGCCAATTCAGAAAATAATTTTATAATTGTTTATGAATTAATCGCCAAAATGGCGGCTTTGTCTTCATCAATCGAACTTAATTTTTTAAAAAATTTATGAAATTATCTCCTCCAATTATTGGCATTTTACCCGATTTTAAAGAAGGTGCAATTAATGGTTATTCCCAAAAAGATTATTACGCTATTCGCGCTAATTATGTTGATTCAATCAATGAAAATGGCGGTTCGGCAATTTTATTTACTTACAATTACGATGCCATCGACACATATTTATCAATGATTGATGGCTTAATGGTGGTTGGCGGATATATGGATATCAGCCCCTCGCGTTATGGCGAAAATTTTGTCCATCCGACTGTAAAACTTAATTTGCCCAGAGAAAATTTTGAGCATGAAATCGTAAGCAAAGCCTTAAAGACTAATTTACCAATTTTTGGAATTTGCAATGGCATGCAATTAATTAGCGTTTTGCACGGTGGAAAAATTATTCAACACATTCCCGACAATCCGCAATTAATGGATCATGAACAAAGTCATTTCGCTGAATTTAAAGAATATGGCAAATCTTATCACGAAGTGGATATTAACAAAGATTCACAATTTTTTACAATTGTTGAGCAAGAAAAATTTTCTACCAACTCTTCGCACCATCAAGCAATTAGCAATGTTGGCGCAGGTTTAAAAGTTGTTGCAACTGCGCCAGACGGCGTAATTGAAGCCTTCGAAAAAACTAATCATCAATTTTGTATTGGCGTACAATGGCATCCAGAATATCAAAATTCAAGCGCCGATAAAAAACTTTTTGAAGAATTTATCAAGCAATCCGCTTCTTATAAAAAAATTAAAAATAATCATGGATAAAATTTCTGAAATACAAGAAGAAACTTCGGACAAAAAAGGTATTCGCATTGCCAAAATTATCGCCCAAAGCGGTCGCTGTTCTAGACGCGAAGCCGAAGCGATGATTACAGAAGGTCGCGTTCAAGTCAATGGCAAAACCATCGATCACCCCGCCCTTTTCATCACCGACGAATCAATCAAAGTTGATGGAAAATTGATTAATGAAAAACAACCAACACGCCTATTTTTATTTTATAAACCCGTCGCAACAATTTGTACAACCTCTGATCCCGAGCATCGCCCAACAGTTTTCAGTTTTCTTCCACATAATTTACCACGCTTAATTAGCATTGGTCGACTTGATTTTAACACCGAAGGCTTATTGCTTTTAACCACCAATGGCGCAGTTGCAAGATATATTGAGCTTCCCAAAAATAAATGGATTCGTAAATATCGCGCCCGTGTTTTTGGAACTTTAAATCACGAAAGACTGCGTGCGCTCTCAAAAGGCATCACGATTGAAGGCATAAAATATAATTCAATCAAAGTTGAAATCGACACTGAAAAAGATTCAAATTCTTGGCTTACGATTTCTTTAACCGAGGGCAAAAATCGCGAAATTCGTAAAATCATGGAGCATATTGGTCTTCAAGTTAATCGTTTGATTCGAGTTTCTTTTGGACCTTTCGTTCTTGGAAATATGAAGGTTGGAGAAGTAGTCGAAGTTTCTAAAAAAGCTTTAAAAGCATCGGTTCCCGATATAGTGTAATACCAAATCCACATATTCTATAGGATTTTTTTTAACACGAAGGGCATCGCTTTTCTTAATAAAAATTTCATAACGATATTATTAAATAAAAATTTGTTGATAAAAAAATTAAATTCCTGATTTTTTATCGGTCGATTTTTTTCATTGTCCCAGCCTACTTAAATAATATTTTACAATAAATAACCACTTGTTATAACTGAAAAAAAATTAAAAAGTTTTTATTTTCAATAGTGGTTAATAAACAAAATGGCAAAATCTAAATATTCAGCTCTTGGACTACCCGAATATTTATTTCAAGAACAATCGCAAACTAGCCCCCAAATTTCTCCCGACGCCACTTTTAATCCAGCTAACGCCCTAGGTGGTGGCGGAGGTTTTGTTTCGCAAACCGCTCCCAATCAACAACCAAAAAAGAAAGAAATTTATTTAGATTATAAGTCAATTTTCCGATTGTGGAAGTCTGAGAATGTTGCACTTGTAATTGCCAAACTTAAGAAAGAAGGATTTGAAGTTGCCTTCATTCAAAAACTTGAAAATGGCAAAATTTTTACGAGTAAAATTGATGATTCTAAATTTAAAGATAAAAAGGGTAACTCACAAAATATTTTTGAGCTTTCGGATGATTTTATCAAAGATAATTTTTCTCAACAAGATCACAAAGATAGCATTAAAAAACTTAATCTAGCTAGCGATGATTCGATTATTTTAGATTATGCCCAATTTAAAGAAATTCATAGCCTCCTTACTCAAGAACATTGGGTTGACGAAAAAAAAGTAAATGTTCGAAGTAATTTAGCTTGGAGTGTCTTAGATGGTTCCACAAAAAAATCTGATAAATTATATGCCGATGTTATTAATTCTGCAAATGATGCTAATATTCTCCCCAGCTCTTCAATTGAAGATTTAGTAAATCACGAAGATTTTGATATACAAGACCCCGCCACAATCAAAGCCTTTACTTCCGCACTCAACAGACTTACTGGCCTTAATGATCCTACTAACCATGGATTTTTTCAATATAATTTTTTTGGCGCCTTGGATGAAAAAAAATTAGGTGATTTATTTGATGCAACTCCTTCTCTTGAGATAGAAGAAGGGAAAAAAAACTTACTGAAAAAAGACATTTTAGAACAATTATGGTTTAAACATTCAAATTTTGAAGAAGGCGTTATAAAGCGAGCCCAAACTTTAGAGGAATTTAAAGATAAGACACCTCATGAAATCGGCATTTCACTTTATGGAGATTTAGAAAGTTTTTCATACAAAGTTGCTGAGAACTTAACAAAAAATTATTCACTTGATATTTCAAAAAGATACCCAGTAGTAAGATCAAAAATCTATTTCAAGATTTTTAATCTTATAAGAGAATACCATGGAAGCGATTTGGCATTTTCAATTCTTACTAAACAGCAAAAAGAAAACACAACATTTGGCCAAAAAATTAAAGTTAATTTTGCCCTTGAAGATAACGCTAAAGACGATTATTTTATTAAATATAGATTGTCTGGACCTGAAGGGGCAGAAGAATATGAAGAATCCTTAAGTCTAAAATCTTTTATCGCGCTATTTTCAGATTCAGAAATCAATCAACATTTTGAACTTACCGAAAAATTTGGTGACGCCCTAATTGCAAACTTAAAAGAACGGACAAATTGGTCAACTTTTTCAACAATTATGGATGGTCGAACAACATCTTTTTATACAAAAATTGTTGAACAACTTAATGAAGATCAAAGAAAGCGATTTTTGGATGATTTACTTGAAAAAGCCTCCTCTTTAGATATCGATAATGTTCTAGGAGAAGAATCGGGTTTTATGCAAGTATTTTCGGTTGTTCAAAATAATTTAGATAAACCTAAAATGAAAGAATTAGCAGAAACTATGCTAATTGAATTAACTGAAAAAATAAAAGAATCTTCAGAGCGATGTAATGCTAAGCCAAAAGATATATTTGCATCATATGATGTTAATTTATTTTTTAACAATTTAACTCCTGAATTTCAAGATTTCTTAATTGAAATGGATAAGGACGGAAAAATTAAAATTAATGAAATTCGATTTCATGCGGGAGAAGAAATTTATGCGAAATTTGATAAAGATCCTTTAAGAGGCCTCACGCTTTTATCCGGAATGGAAGTTATGCCACGAGATACATACCTAAAAAACTATAAAAAAATTATTGATTCGAGAAATTCATATCTGTCTTGGGATAAATCAAAAGTTTCTTCACAAAAAATACCAACATCGCCTTTGCAAATTAATTTATTCGATTTAAACGACGAAACTCTAAAAAAAATCAAAGATGAAATTGATAAAGGAGATTTGGATGCTAAAAACATTTTAAGTTTAAATATTTTTGGAATTGAAAGAGAAAAAACCGATAAAGCAAGGGAAGATGATGGAACATTATTAGATAAACTTTTTGCCTTATTTCCAGATTTAAAACATGTAAGAGTTGATGTAGGAGGAGTTGAATCTTCCAACCTAGTTGCGCTTGACTTACTTAATGAAAAAGGAAGAAGTGTTTTCTTAGATATATATAATTCTTCAGATCCTAAAAACACAACAGCAACTAATTCTCCCAAAGCAGATTTGACTGAAGAAGCTGAAGAAATTATTGGTCAAGAACCAGAATTTACCGCCACTAATCAGGGTGATCCAATTTATACGGGAGATGCGAAAGGAAGCGGAGCTAAAAATAATGGCAAAGAAAACACATTTTTGATGAAAGAAGCTGGAGAAATTATTAGTCGACAACAAAAAACTCCCTTAAAAGTTAGAGACTCATCAAATAAAATAAATCCTAATTTTTCAGGAATAGAAGATAATTTATTTGCCGAGATTGATATTAGTTCGTTAATTGATTTAGAAGCTTGCAAAAAAAATAAAGAAGAATTTGAAGAGCAAAAAAAGGGGCTTTCAAAAACAACTTCGCCAGATAAAACTATTTGCTCTTTTACGCACAATTTACCAGAAAATAAGAAAACCACACTTCCCTCAATTTCTCCTGATAATCAAATTATTGGCTATTATACCGAGCCACCCAAAGCCAATGTTACATTTTTTAAAGATGAAAAAAGTGGTTTTTATTGTGCTCAATCCAGCGAAACTTGTCAAATTCATTATATAATTCAGGGTCGCGAATTGGAATCACGAACACCGACCAATAATCTAGATGACCTACCTGATAATGTTAAAAAAATACTAAACCAATATGGAGTAGGCGATACTTCGAAACCATTCCCATTTTCAGTTTCTAATGATAAATATGAATTGCCAGAATTTTCAAACCGAGGGCAATTTCTTAATGAACTCTTCAATATTGAAAATAAAGGTGCTTGTCGTCATCGCGTGGCGGCCTTAGCTCATAAATTTTTACAAAAAGGACTTAAATATGATGAAGATTTTAGAATAATTGCAACCGATGGAAATCATGTTCTTTTAGAGGTAAATAAAGGAGATGAATGGATAGCTCTTGATATGGGAGGAGCAAACTTTTCAGCTTTAGCCCATGGTTTTACAAAAGATGATGATAGAAAAACTATTCCCTCTGCCAGCCCTTCATCGCCATCAATACATGAATTATTAATCAAAAATGAATTAGCAAAACGTAATCAACTCACAAAAATTGATACTTTAACAGCTTTTGAAAAAGAGTTTAAAAAATCCCTGAAGACAAAAAATTCTTCCTTATTTTTAAAAACTACTCGAGGAGAAGAGCTAAAAAATTATTTACTAAAAATGGGAAGCTCTCTTCAAGATTCAGGAGCTTCGGTCTTTAACACGCGACCATCTGAGAAAAGTTTTGAAGCTTTTTACGTTTCTTCACCACAAGATTTGACCGTAAAAAAACTAACTCTCGGGATTTCTCAAGATCCTTCTCAAGATCCTTCTCAAGATGCCCAAATTGCAAAAATAACCGACACTACTCCACTTTTTTCATTTCTAGAAAAGGCTAAAGAAAATGAAGATAAAAAACATGTTTTAATCATCGATTGGGGGAAATTTAACGCTAGTTCTCAAGTCGCTTTTAATACGATGTTTGATAAAAATGATCGTAAAATTGATGATCAAAAAATTCCAGCTAATGTTACGATTGTGTGTATCGATAGTTCAAAGCAAAAAACCACCGATTCGTCAATATTATCAAGATTTGGCAACTCTTACGATTTAAGCTCTATTGGGAAAAATCAATATACAAATTCGTTGAGCGCAAACTCCTCGCAAGATAAAAAAATTATTAGAATTGATGGCGAGGGTTTTATTAATTGGCAAGAAAAATTATTTGGCAGAGTCGTGCTTAATGGCGATAAAATGGAATGGCAAAAAAGTGATTTCGTTAAGAATTTAGAACAACCAGCCGAACAACCTTTGCAACTAAATTTTAAAAATTTTTCTTCCGAACAACAAAAAGAAATGAATATTTTCTTTAAAGAATCGCAAGCCAAAGACCTTGTCAATTATCATGGTTATGAAATAAAAGTTCCAAGCGACTTGATCATCCACTTCGAAAAAAAAGAATTTGAATTTACCGAAGTTTTAAAGTCTTTTAAATCGCCAAGAATTCAAGATTCTCCAGCTTCTTCGCAAAGCCCATTAACATTAAAAATTTATCAAGACCTTCAAGCTTCTAAAGGGCTTTCACAAGATCTTCATTTAATAAACTCATTTCTTTTTGATAAATTACTCGCCCAGCCCAAAATTGAAGATAATCAATATAAAGAAAATCTTGGACTCATCGAACAAGCGAGTAAATCGGATTCCAAAACTTTAAAACTTTTTTTAAGCGAAAATTTATCGAATCAACAATTTTATTGCTTACTCAATCAAGCAAAGCAACATCAAGTTTCTTTAGAGCTTTATTTAGCGAAAGATGTTAAAATGCCCGATAAAGGTTTTGATAAATTTACACAAGAGGAATCCAAGCAAGAGATAGCAATACCTGCTCAGACTTCTGATTCTGGAATTACAATATCATCACCACCACCAAAAAAGGAACTGCAACCAACATCCCGCATAATCATCACCAACGATATTGAAAAATCATTAGCACAATTTAAACAAAAACAAGCGGGGAAAGCTCTAAATCTTGTTAATATTGAAGATGTTTTATATGGCGATTTATTTGAAAAAAATCAACATAAATTAACCCAGAGTGAAGATGGCACTCAAAATTTTAGTTTTGAAAAAATCGAAAGCGCTATTAAAACTAAGCTTGATGCAAAAGAAATCGTTGTTCTAAAAGGTCAATTTTCTGATGAATTATTATCGATACTTCATCCGCAAATCTTAGATATACAACAAAAATTTTCTAATCTGCATTTTATAATTGAGGATAAAGATATCTCAGAAGCAAAACAATCTTCAACTAAACTTTCTTGGCTTGACTCTTCTCTTTACGAAGTTAGGCATGTTGCAAAAACTGCCGAACAAACTAAGAATCCTAGAATAGCGAAAGAACAATTTGATTGCGTCGGAGAGGAAATTCCAGAAAATTCTTTGCAAGAAGCTCAAGGATTTATAGCTAAGCGCAAAGAAACCCTACAAGATCTTCTTGATAATAATTCAGTTCTTCAAATCTTTGGTCATAGCGGAGTTGGTAAAAGTTCATTATTTCGCGAACTTAAAAAAGATGGCTTTGCAATTTATGATGAATTATCAAGCTTTGAATCTTGGGCAAACAACAAAAACCAAGGTAAACCCAAAATCTTAGTAATCGATGAATTTAATGTCGATGGCTCAACTAATTTTACAACATTTCGTGATTTAGCTAATAATCCAAATTCTCCACAACAAATTTTTCATCAAGGAAAATTTTATAATTTAGACAAGGATCATAAAGTTGTTTTTCTCGGCAATCCTAAAAGTTATGGTAATCGTTTCGAGCAGAAATTATTCAGCGATTGCGAAGTGGCTGAGTGGCATTTAAATGATTTCCCAACTTCTTATATTTATGAAAATATTTTAAACAAACCAATTTTTGAAGGCCTTTCAAATGCAGTTAAAGCTTCATTAAAAGAAGAAGATTTTAAAGAAATCGCCACCAGAGAAATTAAAAGCTATAAGAAAGCTAATCGCAATGCAGAAACTAAAGTTCATAATGAACTCGAAGATGATGACTTACCCAAAGAAACAGTTCGAGAATTACAAGAAAAAGTTTTAAAAGAAATTGTTAAAGAAATTGTTAAAAAAATACCAAAAACTGAATTAGGAAATGTTGAAAATGCTAATTTTATTGCCACCAAAGCAAATCAAGAGAGCATCGAACAATTACAATCGGCAATTCAAATTAGACAATTGCAAAAAAACGGTGAATTTCCGCCTCAATTTTTAGGAACTTGTGGCGTAATTTTTGAAGGTGATTCGGGAGTTGGCAAAAGCGTTATGATTGAAGCGGTGCTAGAAAATCGCGGAATTACAAAAGTTGATTCGCTGGAAGATTTAAGGAAAACGCTTAGTCAAGAAAAGCTATCACAACAAGAACCAAAAATTACTCTAGAAAAAAAGCCTCATTTTTATTACAAAATTCCCGCCAGCTTACCCATAGAAGAAATTAAAAAAAATTTAATCATAGCTTTTGAATTAGGTGTAATCGTAGTTTTTGACGAAATGAACACTCGCATCAAAGAAGGCGGACTCGAAAAAGACATCAATGCCTTATTAACGGGTCAACATCCAACCGATTCAAAAATCAAGCCTGAAGCGGGATTTATGATTATCGCCAGCGTTAATCAAGCAACTCAGGAAGGAAGATCTAATTTTAGCTCTGCGATTGAACATCGCTCAAACATTATTTCCGCCAATCCTTTAAGCGAATATCAAAAAGAAGATTTTGAAGAAATTATTAAAAATTGGATTAAAAATGATAAAGACCTATCGAGTTTAAAACCAGATGAATCAACGATCAAAAACACTGCCGAATCCTTTCAAGAGCTTCTTCGTAAAGATCCAAGCGCTTACAATTTGCGTGATTTAAAAAAATCTTTGCAAAATATTTGGAAAGACCCAAATTCTCAAAAAATAACTGGTCGCGTATAAATTAAAAGTAAAAACGATATATCATTTTAGCCCGGTGATCTTATGAGTTTGAAGCGAAAGAAAATAACCATTTTCAGCGCAAAGATCTAAGCATCTTTGCAAATTTTCCTTGTTCTTTTTTTCATCATATTCATCCATCGGTTGCACATAAATTGAAATATCGTCATGGCTTGATTGCCCTACTTCGCCGACCTCAGAATAATCATTATTATTTGCCGAAATTATAAATTTTAACGCATCGACTTTTTCAAGAATATCGGGACGCAAAATATGATATTTGTGATTAGAAATTTTCGGCGAACAAATAATTTTTACTTCATCTGGAAGCTCTCTAAATATGGTGCCGTTAGTTTCTATTTGCACTAAAAATTTTAACGCGATCAACTCTTTGCAAAGCTTTTCTATCGGTTGGCGCATCGGCTCTCCACCAGTTATAACCACTAACTTTCTAACAATTTTTTGTTGAGAATTTTTGGCAAACTCGAATACTTTTTGTAAAATTTCTGCAAGTGAAAAATTTTCAAAACTATCAAATTCGGTATCGCAAAAATTACATTTCAAATTGCAACCGCCCAAGCGGATAAATATTGCACCCTGCCCCACAAAAGGACCTTCACCCTGAAGGGTTGGAAATATTTCTTGAACATCCAAAAAATCTCCCAAATGTTGCTCTATTTTTAAAATTTTATTATTACCGAACATAGACTCTTGAAAATATTTTTTACAAATTAAATAATATTTTATTATTAAAAATTGATTAATCAAAATTTTTTTAATTATGCAAAAACTTAGTAATAAAAAAAGCCTTGAACTCAAAAAAGCTTATAAAAAAATCATTTCTTCAAAAATAATTTTTGCTTCGATTTTTTTAATTATTGGTTCTTTTATAACTTACTCTTGTCAACAACATCAAGACTCCAAGACTTATAAAAAAAGATATCATTCTCATTTTTTTCATGATTTCGATGATGATTTTTTTGCTGAATTTGATGAAATAAACGAGAGAATGGAGCGCGCATTTAAAAACCATCGCAAAATAATGCATCAATCTTTTGAAGAAAATGGAAAAATTATTGATACTTCTAAAATATCAAAAATTCAAGCCTCTCTTCAACATTTTCAAGATGAAAAATCCCACAATTTTGAATTACAATTTTCGGGGATTAAGCCCGAAGAAATTAATGTAATATTTGAAAAAGGTTATTTAGTTTTTAGCTCTAAAAAAGCTGAAATCGTAAGCGCAAAAGACGATAATCAATCTGCACAATCAAGTTCTAGCGCTGATTTTTATTACGCCTCATATTTACCCGAATATGATGAAAAAATCTCCCCCGAAATCGTTAAAAATAATGAAAAAATTTCGGTAAAATTACTTAAAAAAATTACAAAAAAAGCCGAAGCTTCAGCAAAAAACAAAAAATAAATCACATTTTAAATAAAAGTTTGTGGATAAAATCCACAAACTTCCTCAATTTTATCTTACAATAAATCCAAATTTAGGCAGTGATTTCGATAACTCAATTAGCCTCTAACTCTTTTTAGATCACAATTTTCACAGCCCCCCTCTCCAGGTCTTTTACCAAATGTGCTTCTAGACGAAACCTCCGAGGTCAACGCTTGAAGCGTTAGTTTTGAAATTGTATTATCGATTTCTTCTTGACGCTCTTTATCAACTTTTTCTCCTTTTATCATTCTTTCATCATATTTATCTTTAATTTGCTTCAACTCTTGTGGAAAGGCGATTTGCCCCCAATTTTCGCTATAATTATTGATTAAAATATTAGCCAATTTCTCATTTGAAAAAATATGTTCATTAATTTTTTTACAAGCCTTATCAACTAATTTAGCGGTTAAAAAATTTTCGATGTAATGCTCATATACAATATTTTCCGGCATTGCATACCAAGGTTTTTTAGTGTCAATTTTTTTTTCATCATGAAGTTTCTTATACACTTCTCGCAACAAAGCGTTTGCGAATTCAGCCTCATAATCTTGAGCTGGTTTTTGATTTTCTTTTAAATCGCAAATAAAGCTCTTGATTAATATAGTTGTAGCTAAATGTTTTGATGCTTCAATTTTTTCAATTGTTGTTGGCGCTTCAGCGATTGATACGCAAGCAGAAATTTCTGACCAGCCAATGACTGGCTGGTTAACGCAACCTTCAAGATAAAGACTGGCGATTTGATCTGCCCATTTTAGGTTTTTGGGCTCTTTAGAGACTAATTCTAAAAATGGTTTAGTGGATTCAATTAGATCTGCTAAGCCTCCGCGATGAGGCACCTCTCTAGTGAGATAATGCCAAAGTAATTCTCGAACAAAGGTCGGCTTTGGCATTTCTTGATAAGATTTGATGGCTTTTTCTAAATTTTCGCTTGTCTTTCTAAAATCAGGATCAAATTGTTCCGGGTAAGTAACTATACATCCTTTCTCTTCTAATTTTTTTATTCTGTTTATTGTTTCTTCTTTATATTCTATTTTACTACATCCAGACAAATCCAAAAAAATAAGCGCTTCCGGTAATTTAGGTAAAGCTTCGAGATTGTAACAACCGGATAAATCCAAAGAAGTAAGCGCCTCTGGTAGCTTAGGTAAAACTTCGAGGTTTTCACAACCAGATAAACTTAAACGAGCGAGTCCTTTTGGTAATTCAGGTAAAACTTCGAGACCGTAACAGCCAGATAAATCCAAATAAGTGAGCCCTTTTGGTAATTCAGGTAAAACTTTAAGGTTTTCACAATCAGCTAAATTCAAATAGGTTAATGTATCTGGGAGCGGAGGTAAAATTGCGAGCTTTTTCCAGCCAAATAAATCCAAATGAGTGAGTCCCCTTGGTAATTCAAGCAAACCTTCAAGGTTTTCGCAGCCAGATAAATCCAAATAAGTGAGCCCTTTTGGTAATTCAGGTAGAACTTTAAGATTTTCGCAACTAGATAAATCCAAATAAGTGAGCCCTTTTGGTAATTCAGGTAAAACTTCGAGGTTTTCGCAGCCAGATAAATCCAAATAAGTGAGTCCTTTTGGTAGCTCAGGTAGAACTTCAAGATTTTCGCAACCAGCAAAAATCAAATGATCGACCCCTTTTGGTAGCTCAGGCAACTCTTGAATTTCCCAGTCAGATAAATCCAAATAAGTGAGCCCTTTTGGTAATTTAGGTAAAACTTTAAGATTTTCGCAACCAGCTAAAATCAAATGAGTGATTCCTTCTGGCAATATAGGTGAAATTAAATTTCTACAATTAGTTAAATCTAAAGAGGTTATTTCTTTCATTTCAGCTAAATTTTCGACACTTTCCAGTCTAGAACAGTTTAGTAAACTTAACTTTTTAATTTGAGTTGATAATTTAGGTAAAACTTTAAGATTTTCACAATTAGATAAATCCAAAGATTCATCTTTTGTTTCAAGGATCTGTTTCATTAATTCTTCCGACAACAAACCTTCTTTTGATATTTGATCATTGGTAGTTTTCATAAATTTTTTTTATTCCCATCTTAAAAGTCGATTTAACAAAAATATTTAAACCCGAATTTATCATAAATTTAGACTTTATAATCTTCTATTGATTTAAAAAATTTAGTTAATTAATTTTAGTTAATCTTTTACTTTAAATTTAAAATTAAATTTTTTATAAGATTATAAATAAAATAAAAAATAATTATTGCTTCTAATAATTTATTACTTCAAATTGGTCAAGTAAAATTATAAAATAAAAATTCAAGAAAAGGTTTAGATTATAAAATAAAACTCAAGAAAAGGCTTAGAACCGAAAGAAAAAAAGGAAATAAGTTTAACAATATAATTAACTTTGATAAATAATTTAATAGCTGAAAATTATGAAAACTAATACTTCCAAGGGCGGAACTGAGGCTGAGGCTAACGCTATCGATAAAGCTTTCGAGTCCATTGAAAAACTTGAAACTAAGAAATTGAAAATATGCTTACAGCAAATAAAAGAGCAAGGAGAGGATACAGATTCAACACGTAATGGCAAGACACTTCTTCAGGCAGCCCTTTCGCATAAAGGTAAGGAAAAATATAATGAAATCTACAATATGGTAGAACTTCTATTAGAGGCAAAGGTAAACCCTAATACAGTTGATGAAAATGGTAACAGTGCTCTTGCTTATGCCATCTCGAAATCCAAGGATGCTAATAGCATCATCGAAATGTTATTGGATTATGGAGCAAATCCTGAGGCAAAAGCAGGAAAAAATATTTCCGTACAACTTGGTTACGATGACTCGCCTAAAAAACTATTAGTGTTTGCTCTCCTTCATCCTAAGTTCTCAGAGCAAGAATCCCTAACATTAATGACATTATTATGTAAAAAAGGTGCCCAAATATCATCATTATATGACTTTTTGGAAGGTGCAAAAAAACACATTAGTGGTGGTGTCACTGGTGGAGGAGATGGTGGCATAGCTGGAGGTACCGCTGGCGGGGGAAATAAAGGGAAAATAAGTCAAAAGCTAAGTGAAAAATTAAGTTCTTTATCGAAAATTCTTCCAGAGTTGGAAGAAAAATATCCAGAACAAAAAAAATATTGCGATCTCCAGGGAGCGCTTAGGGTCATTTGCCACAAGGATAACATTCGTTCAAATCCAGATAGACCGGTACAATCTCCATTAGGACAACCATCGACTCAACCCCCAGTTCGTTCAAATCCAGATAGACCGGTACAATCTCCATTAGGACAACCATCGACTCAACCCCTAGGAGTATTTGTTGTCGACTCTCTGGAGAGACAAACTCTTGCATCTATTGAGCAACGTAAACAATTATCTAAACTCACAGAAAAGGTATCGGGTATCGAAAAAGGGCTATCGGATATCCAAAAAGCTTTAAGTGATCTTGGCGCTAATCTTAGAGTTAGTCTTGGAAGCTTACTTACAACGCAACTCAACCATTCTCGTGTATCGCATCTCAACGGGTTGGCCATATATGGTGTCGCTCAACACCTACAGCTCCAAGAACCTTTTAATCAGACCCGGGAGAACACTGAAGGTGACTCAAGTGCCGGATCGGGCAGCGGCAGCAAAAGAAAAGGAGAGGGTGAACCTGGTGGACCTGCTTTTAAGGCTATCCGAGTCCAGGACACTAACACTCCAGCTACAAGTCGGGAGGAGGTGGGATTACTTCCTTCCGGTTCAATGCGAAATCGTACTTCAGAGCCACTTATAAAGGAACCTAACGATAGATCGAAAGGGAAATAAGCAAAGGAAGAGAATTTTGAGCCTAATAATAACGCGAGTAAAAATAATCAATAAAGTTATTTTTAATAATCAAAATTTTGTGGATAAAATCCACAAACTCCCTCAATTCCATCTTCGAGCAAATCCAAATTTATCATAAGGTCAATTTCTTTTTTAATACAGCTTTCTTGGTGTTATTTAAAAATTTATTTGTTTAGTTTATTTTTATAACATTATAAATAAAATAAATGTTTTAAATAATTATTTCTTTTGGATTTATGAAGAAAGTAAAACCCCCCAAATTTTAGACTCGTAAGAATTAAGAAAAAAAATTTAAAATTATTATTAAATTTTATAAAATTTATGCAACCAGGACCCGCATCCACACCAATTGAAGATCTTCTAAAGGCCATTGAAGATGCCAACACTGAAATGGTCATTGATTTATTAAATGGAAATCCACAAATTAAAATTGATAAAAAAGTAAGTGGTGACCCGTTATATTCTGCACATGGCTGGGGAGTCATTCATATTGCCACTTCAAAAGGGAATATTGACTCAATCGAAGCTCTAATAAAATATAGGGCAAATGTCGATTTGCCTGATTTATATAATAATACCGCTCTTCATCAGGCCTCTACTTCTGACAGAGCTGACATAGTCAATGTTCTATTAGATGCGGGAGCGAAATTTGATTTAGCTGATCAAGATGATAATACCGCCCTCCATTTTGCTTCCGCACTTGGTCACAATGAAGTCGTAAACGCTTTGATTGGTAAAGGAGCAAATACCGAACTAGCAAATAAACAAGGCCAACCCCCCTTCAAGTTGTTGTCGAAGAAATATCCAAACGCCCCAGACACCTTATCACCGCCAAACTTCTATTAGAAAAAGGAGCGGATTTAGAAAAAATTGGTAAAGAACATGAACTCTATCCGCTATTAAAAGTAATTCAAAAATTATCTAACGATGAAATTAAAGTTATAGGTGAACATTTAGATCATTTTAGAATTATTTCTGACTATCTTTCAGAAATGAATTTGCAAAAGCCCCGCACCAATTTAAGGGCGTCAACTGCTACCAAAGTTACCAAAGAAGAACGAGAAAGAGATTAGTATAACAAAAATCTAATTTGGCATAATTAAAAAAATGGGATGATGGAAATCACTTTCAAACCTACAATCACATGATCTAGTAACAAAATCTTATATTTTTTTTATAAGATATGCTATTATTTGGTTAAAAAAATGATAAAAAAAATGCTTAAAATGCGGTAAATT
>CAMDCJ010000027.1 GCA_945890035.1 Rickettsia typhi | reverse complement strand
GCCAAAATTTTTTTCATTACGAAAGGTTTTTATTCTTGGATCTTTGAAGCTATTGACTATTTCAAAAGTTTTATCGGTGGAATTATCGTCGATTATTAGCAATTCGAAATCTTTTAAACTTTGATTTAAAACCGATTTAATCGCCTCGCCAACAAATTTATCATGATTATAGCATGACATTAAAACTGAAATTTTGGGCATTCTCTTAGTTTAAAAAATTGTATAAAATCGTTAAATTTTAACGATAATAAATTTTTTTCTTAAAATTTCAAATGAAATATAAATTTAAAACTTTAAATTACTAAAAAATTTAATTAAAAAAATACCAAATATGCAAAAAACTTTAGGACAGAAAATCGTTGAGAAAAAGCTTGGCAGAAGGCTTATAATGACTCTTTTGGTAAAAAATGAAGATGATATTGTTGATGAAACTATAAAATTTCACCTGAATTCTGGCGTTGATTTTATTATTGCCACCAACAATAATTCAACCGATAAAACTCGTGATATTTTGTTGAAATATCAACAGCGCGGAGTCCTTGAATTAATTGATGAGGCGGGTGAAAATTTTGACCAAGTAAAATGGGTCGATCGCATGATTCGCATTGCGATCGACAAATATAAAGCCGATTGGATTATAAATGTTGATGCTGATGAATTTTGGTATTCGCGTTATGGCAATTTAAAATTGGCGATGCCTGAGCCAAAAGATTTCAATGCGGTTTATATAAATTGCTTGCACATTGCGCATTCAAATGAGAATAATGGTGGCGAGTTTGCGGTGCCGTTGAATGTTAAGGGGAATTACATGCATAATTGGAAATGTTTTCATACCGCCAAGGGCTATGAATTAATAGCTGGCGGTAATCATGATGTTAAAATGAAGTTTGGTTATAAAAAATATTTTGCAACTTTAGATGTTTTTGTTTTTCATTTTTGGGTAAGATCTTATGAGCAATATGAAAGAAAAGTTATAAAAACTTTTGAGGCAATTGAGAAGGGAGTTAAAGATGGCGTTCATAGCATGGGTTTTGGAAGTCATATTCGAGAGCATTATAAATTATATCAAGAGGGAAAACTCAAGGAAATTTATCGCTCGTTGATTGATGGCTCTAATAGTGATATTATAGATAATCGCTTGCATGATTTTATTAAAAATGGCTATAAAAATGTTGATTATATTTTGGCAAGCAAACATTATATTTTTAATAACAAAACTCGTTATAATTGCAAAAATAAATATGAAAGAATAGTTATTTCTTGTCGCAAAAGAATAAGCGAAATTAAGAAATTATTAGGAAAATAATTTTGTAAAAAATATTTTAAATTTTTCCAAGTATTTTTAACAATTTATTATTATTCAACCTCGAATTTAAGCCCCTTATCGCTTTAGTTTTATATTCTGAACTTGGAATTTTATTAATTTTTTTAAGAATAATTGCCGAAGAATTTTTTTGTAAATCAGCGACAATTCTGCAAGCAAAGCCATGCCATGAAACGAACTCCCCATTATTCAAATGATAAATCTGGTTAATTAAATTATTGTCAAATTTTATTGAATTCTCGCCAGCATTTCTATCAAAATTTTCTAAAGTAATTTTCTTAATAAAACGAATGGTATTTGAAGCAACAAATTCTGCCGAAGTCGGAGAGCCGATTTGATCATCAATGACGCTAATTTCCTCTTTTTCTAAAGCCAATCTCTTGATGGTGTTAACAAAATTTTTGCTAGTCGGACGATTATCATAAATCCACGAAATTCTAAAAATTATATAATCGCAACCCGAATTTTTTAATGCTTCTTCCGCTAATAATTTGGTTTTGCCGTAATAATTTAAAGGATGGAGATTTTCTTGATTATCTTCGTTAAAAGGCTTATCACCACCACCATCGAAGACATAGTCAGTTGAATAATGAATTAATAAAATATTTTTTTCTTTACAAAAATCTGCTAAAATTTTCACCGCTTGATGGTTGATATTATCGCATAATTCTTGTTCCTCTTCCGCCTTATCAGCATTGGTATAACCGGCGCAATTAATAATTAAATTAATCGAACTAGAAATGTTTTTAAGATTTTCTTTAAGGCTTAAAGGCTCAGAAAAATCAAGATCCGAGCTATCTTTAACCAAAACATTAAACCCAGTTTTTTCAAGTTTAAAATTTTCAATTAAAGAGTTGGCGATTTGTCCATTTTTGCCGATGATGAGAATGTTGTTGGTCATATTTATCCTCGTGGGTTATTATTTTTATCAAAAGCTTTCATGCCAATTAAACAGGCAAAAGAGCCGAAGCAGAAAGCAAATTTTTGCAATGATTTTTCTTTATTTCGTAAAATAAAATAGAGAATTCCTTCGCAAAAATAAAGCAAAAAAATTCTAAGAGTTGAGCGAATAAAATTAAATGTATTTTTCCTTTTTTGTTTATATTTAGTTTTTGACCAGCCTAAGTGCCAGAATCTTCTATAATGAGTTTTTAAAGTTTTCGTTGATGATTTTCCGCCAATGTGAAGAGCAAAAGCATCATTAAAAATTGCATTTTTAAAGCCATTTAAAATACTATTATCGCAAATTTCAGAATCTTCAGCGAACATAAAAAATTGTTCATCAAAAAAACCAAATTTTCTAACATTTTCGAGATTCATAAACATAATTCCGCCAACCACAAAATCAGTGTAAATAATTGTTTCACCTTGCGGGCTGATAGCGTTTTCAAAACTATCTGAATTTAAAGTATGTGGGCTTGCTAGAGCGATTTTTGGATTATTTTTCAGATGATTTAAGCAAATTTCAATATCAACATCGCGAATTTGGGCGTCAGGGTTTAAGATTAAAGCGAAAGGGGTTTGGGCTTGATTAAGAGCTAAATTATTGGCGCGACCAAATCCGAGATTTTTAGAATTTTCAACAACTTTTACTAACTCAAATGAATTTTTGACAATTTCAGCAGTTTTATCTGAGCTGTTATTGTCAATTATAAAAACATCATATTTGCTAATATCAAAACTTTCTAAGCATTTTTTGATGATTTCGGCGCTGTTGAAAGTAACTATTGTGATGGTTAATTCTTTGTTGTTCATTTTAGCCTCGTGGGTTATGATTATTATCGAAAGCGCTGAGTCGAATTAGATAACTTAAGGTTCCGTTAAGCGAGCCAAGATTTTGAAAGAATTTTTTAGAATTAAAAATCACTCCGTAAAAAATAATTTTTAACAAAAAAGATAAAGATAATTTTAGAGCTGAAAAATATGCATTTAAGAAGCCTTTTTGTTTTTCTTTCCAATAAAATTTTGATAATGCGCGATGCCAAAATCGTCGATAAATTCCGCGTAAATTTGTTCCTGAAGAGCCTTGTCCAATATGATAGGCGAGGGCGTTAGTGCAAACTGCACAAATTTTGTTATTTAAAATTGTGCGATGGCAAATTTCGTCATCTTCGTAATATAAAAAAATTTTTTCATCAAAAAATCCAATTTTTTTAAAGAATTCCATTCGTAAGATTTCGCAAGCGCCGATGATATATTTTACCGCTTTAAAATCGCCAAAATCTTTGATTAAATTATTGTTTATAACAGCTATTTCTTGCAAGCGATCATCTTCGCGCAGAGGATAAAAATTCAAAAGAACGGGCGCGCCAATGCCGATTTCAGAATTTTTATCCATCATGGCAATTAATTTTTCTAAATCACTTTCAAAAATAAAGGCGTCGGGGTTTAAAATTAAAGCGTAAGGAGTCGTTGTGGCTCTAAGCCCAATATTG
Organism: Rickettsia typhi; assembly: GCA_945890035.1. Lineage (GTDB taxonomy): Bacteria > Pseudomonadota > Alphaproteobacteria > Rickettsiales > UBA1997 > CAILUF01. The sequence continues at coordinate 12,577 of CAMDCJ010000027.1, read as the reverse complement.
TTAGCGCGTCCATAGCCATGATTTTTTTTATTTTTTATCAAATTTACAAGCGGATATTTTTCAATAATTATTTCCGTTGTTTTGTCGCTACTATTATTGTCGACAACTATAACTTCATAATTGTTAAAATTTATTTTATTCAAACAATTATCAATAACTCCGGCACTGTTATATGTAGTGATAATGAATGTTAATTGACGATTAAAACTCATGAAAATTACGAAATTTCGTGATTGGCAATTGATTCTAAATATTTGCGATAATCCGAGCCTTTTTTATATTTTTCGCAAAGTTTTAAAAATTTTTCTTGGTCGATAAAATTTCTTTTTAAAGCAATTTCTTCCAAGCAAGCAATTTTTAAACCTTGTCTTTTTTCGATGGTTTGAATAAATTTTGCCGAATCCAAAAGCGAGTCGGGCGTGCCGGCATCAAGCCATGCAAAGCCTTGTCCGAGTTTAATTACGCCGAGTTTACCATTTTCTAAATAAACTTTATTAACATCAGTAATTTCAAGTTCGCCACGCGGTGATGGTTTTAAATTTTTAGCAATTTTAACTACATCATTATTGTAAATATAAAAACCCGTTACCGCCCAATTTGATTTTGGATGAATGGGTTTTTCTTCAATCGAAAGCGCCATTTTTTTGGTTGAATCAAGCTCAACGACGCCATATCTTTCGGGGTCTGAGACTTGATAAGCAAAAATAAAAGCATCGGTTTTTTTGTTTTTTAAATCGTCAAAATGTTCTTTGAAAGTTTTGGCTTCAAAGTCGGTGCCGTAGAAAATATTGTCGCCTAAAATTAAACAAACATCATCATTGCCAACGAATTTCTCCCCAACGATAAAAGCTTCGGCGATGCCTTTCGGCTGGTGCTGGATAGCATATTCAATTTTGATGCCAAAATTGTCGCCATTGCCCAAAAATTTTTCAATATTGCCGGTATCTTCGGGAGTTGAAATAATTAAAATCTCTTTAATTCCAATATTCATGAGGTTCGCAAGTGGGTAACAAATCATTGGTTTATCGTAAACCGGAAGAAGTTGTTTGGAAATAATGTGAGTAAGTGGGGCCAAGCGCGTACCGCTCCCGCCAGCTAAAATAATACCTTTCATAATGAGGAAATTAAGTTTGTTAATTAAGATTTTATAAATGTTAAATATTTTTTTAAAATTGTAAAGCGTCACAATTAGCAATTGTTTTTTTCTCATTAAAATTTATGATGAAATTAATTATTAAAAATTATGGCAAATTTTCATGAATAAAAAATTAGTTATCGCCATCGATGGTCCTTCGGCTTCGGGCAAAGGAACTTTGGCAAAAAAAATCGCCCAACATTTTGATTTAGCTTATTTAAATACTGGTGCGATCTATCGTGCCGTAGCTTTAAAAATGATTTCTCTTAAAATCGCTTTTGATGATTTTGAGCAAAATATTCCTAATTTAGTTGCCAATATTTCTGAAACTGATTTAGAAAAAGAAGAATTATTTGATGAAGTAGTTGGCGCTACAGCATCAATAATTGCTAAAAGTTTTAAACTTCGTAATGCTTTATTTAATTTTCAAAAAAATTTTGTTAACGAAGGTAAAAAAAATAAAAATGGATGTGTCTTAGATGGTCGCGACACGACCACAATTATTTGCCCCGACGCTGATTTTAAATTTTTTGTAACCGCAGATGTCGAAATTCGCGCCAAACGAAGGTCAGATCAACTCGGTGGCGATAATTATTTAGAAATTCTTGAACAGCTTAAAAAACGCGATGAAAATGATTTTAATCGCCAAGTCGCGCCGTTAAAAATTGCCGACGGAGCCTTTATTATCAATAATGGCAACTTAACAATTGAAGAAGGTTTTCAACAAGCTTTACAAATTATAAATTCCAAAAAATAATAAAATTTTATGAACAATTTACAAAAAATTTCACGATGTTTAATTTCGGTTTCTGACAAGGCGGGAGTAGTTGAGTTAGCTAGATTTTTAGCTGAAAATAATGTTGAAATAATTTCAACCGGCGGAACTTTTAAATTGTTGCAACAAAATCAAATTAATGCTAAAGATATTTCTGAATTTACTGGTTTTACTGAAATTATGGATGGACGCGTGAAAACACTTCACCCTAAGGTTCATGGCGGTTTGCTCGGAGTTCTTAATAATCAAAATCATCTTAAGCAAGCCAAAGAAAATCACATCGAATCGATAGATTTATTAATCATCAATCTTTATCCATTCGTTGAAACCGTTGCCAAAACTAAAGATGAAGAAGAAATCATTGAAAATATTGATATTGGCGGGCCAGCAATGGTGCGTTCAGCGGGCAAAAATTTTGCTTTCAAAACCATTATTACTTCGGCAAAAAATTATCCTGATTTAATTGACGAAATGCAAAAAAATAATAATCAAACTAGTTTTGAATTTCGTAAAAAAATGGCGGCGCAAGCCTTTAAAACTATAGCTGAATATGATTTGGCGATTTCTAATTGGTTTAATCAAGATGATTTTGCCATCGTTGGAAAATTAAAGCAAAAATTGCGTTATGGCGAAAATTCGCATCAACTTGCCGAAGTTTATAATTTTGCTAACAATAATGGAGTGGTCAACGCTCTACAAATTCAAGGCAAGGAATTGAGTTATAATAATTTTAATGATGCCGATAGTGCCTTTAATTTGGTGCTAGAATTTAAAGAACCAACTTGTGCTATAATCAAGCATGCCAACCCCTGCGGAGTCGCCTCTTCGTCAAATATATTAGATGCTTACAAAAAAGCTTTGGCTTCTGATGCTAAAAGTGCTTATGGCGGAATCGTTGCTTTAAATTATGAAATTGATGAAAATTTAGCCCAAGAAATTTCTAAAATATTTTATGAAGTTATAATCGCTCCAAGCATTACTAATAATGCTCGCGAGATATTGGCTTCAAAGAAAAATTTAAGAATTTTAATAGCAGATTTTACCAAAAATAATCAACGCCAAATTAAGACAATTTCGGGCGGATTTTTGGTGCAGGATTTTGATAATTACGAAATCAAAAATGATGATTTGAAGTTGGTCACCGATAAGTCTCTTACCAATCATGAAATTGATCAATTAATTTTTGCCATGAAAGTTTGTAAACATGTTAAATCAAACGCAATTGTTGTGGTTAAAAATATGCAGAGTTTTGGCTTGGGAGTAGGGCAAACTAGTCGCATCGATTCTTGCGAAATTGCTTGCGAAAAAGCTTCAAAATATTTTGATGGTGAAAAAGTTGTCGATATGGCAAAAGGCTCATTTCTTGCGTCCGACGCCTTTTTTCCATTTGCCGATAACATCGAAATCGCTCATAAATTTGGAATTAAAGGGATTGTCGCTCCAGCTGGCTCAATGCGCGATGGCGAAGTGATTGAGAAAGCCAATGAGCTTGGAATCGCTTTATATTTTATTACCACGCGCCATTTTAAACATTAATTTTTTTAAAAAATAATTTTATTAAAAATGAAAAAAACTTTGCCTAAAAAAAATCAAGCACTAGCGAAGAAAGACCTTCCAACTTGGAATCTCAAAGATTTTTATCAATCAATTGATGATAAAAAAATCAATGAAGATTTTAAAATTATTGAAAAAGAATGCGAAATTTTTTGTCAAAAATATCAAGATAAAATTTCAAAACTCGATGCTAAAAATTTATTTAAAGCCATTGAAAATTATGAAAAAATTTCTGAGAAAATTGGTAAAATTTCGAGTTATTCATATTTAATCTACGCGTCTGATTTATCTAATCAGAAGCACCTTATTTTTTATCAAAATATTTCTGAAAAATTGAGTATTTTTGAAAATAAATTAATTTTTTTCACCCTCGAAATTAATAATATCGATGAAAAATCTTTTCAAAAATTAATTAAAGATAATGAGTTAAAATTTTATCAACCCTTTTTGCGTGATGTTAGAATTTTTAAGAAACATCAACTCTCGCATGAGCTTGAAAAATATGCGCTCGATAAAAGTATTACATCGCGCGGTGCCTTTATACGCTTGTTTGATGAGACTATTAATAATTTAAAATTTTCTTATCGAAATAAAATTTTAAACTCGCAACAAATTTTTGATTTGATGTCAAATCGCGATGAAAAAATTCGCAAAGATGCTGGTAGTGCAATTGCTAAAACTTTCAAAGATAATGTTAAAATCTTTGCTTTTATTACCAATATTTTAGCAAAAGATAAAGCGATTGATGATGAGTATCGAGGCTATGAAAATCCTATGTCAGCGCGTAATTTAAATAATTATGTTGAAGATGAAATTGTGGAAATTTTAATTAAAAAAGTTAAAGAAAATTATTCACAAATTTCTCATCGTTATTATAAAATTAAAGCCAAAATTCTTGGCAAAAAATTCTTAAATTTTTATGATCGAAATGCGCCTTTAAGTGATGTTGATGATAAAAAAATTCCATGGGAAAGTGCTAAAAATATGGTTTTAGAGGCTTACGAAGAATTTAATCCGCAAATGCGAAAAATTGCCGAACAATTTTTTGATAGAAATTGGATTGACGCGCAAGTTCGCGATGGCAAGGATTCGGGAGCATTTTCACATTCATGCGTTCCGTCGGTTCATCCTTATATTTTGATGAATTATCAAGGAAAAGTTCGCGACGTTATGACTCTCGCCCACGAACTTGGACACGGCGTTCATCAATTTTTAGCGCGCAAACAAGGCTATTTAATGGCGCAAACGCCACTTACTCTCGCCGAGACCGCTTCAGTTTTTGGCGAGCAATTAACTTTCCAAAAAATTTTAAAAGGCGAAAAAGATTTACATAAGAAAAAGTTTATTATCGCCAATAAAATCGAGGATATGATTAACACCGTGGTGCGTCAAATTGCCTTTTTAGATTTCGAAAAAAAGGTTCATGATGCGCGTAAAAATGGTGAAATTCCACTCGAAAAAATTTGTGAATTTTGGCAAGAAGTGCAAAGCGAAAGTTTAGGTTCGGCATTCAAATTTCACGATGATTATAAAAACTTTTGGTGCTACATTCCGCATTTTATTCACTCGCCATTTTATGTTTATTCATATGCTTTCGGCGATTGTTTGGTAAATTCGCTTTATGGAATTTATCAATCAAAAAAAGTTAAAAATTTTGATGAAAAATATCTTAAAATGTTAGAACTTGGTGGAGTCGAACATCACAAAGAAATGCTAGAGCCATTTGGCTTGGCGATTGATAATGAAAAATTCTGGCAAGCCGGTTTGGATGTAATCATAAGTTATATCGATCAACTTGAGGAAATTGTTTAAGAAAATATTTGCAATTTTTTTCTTGGGCTTTAGAATCATCAAACATGAACTAAGTTTTAGTAGAATAATTTTATTAAAACTTTATCATTTTTTTTCCACAAATATTAGCATTTTTGGTGTTTATATTCTTCATAAGCCTTTGTAAATATTGGCTTGCCAAATGAAAATATAAATTTTTGCTTTTATTTGGTAACAAACCAAAATTTTAAATTTATATGTCAAAAATAGAACTTCCACAATTCACTATTCGCCAACTCATTGAAGCTGGTGTCCATTTCGGTCACAAAACGATGCGTCGTAATCCGAAAATGTCAAAATACATTCATACTAGCAGAAACGGTATCAGTATTATCGATCTTAACAAAACTGCGCAAATGCTTCATAGCAGTCTTAAAATTGTTAAAGAAATCGCTAAAAATAACGGTAGAATTTTGTTCATCGCAACAAAAAAACAAGCTATTGAGCCAGTTGCCGAGGCCGCCAAAAGATCGGGTCAATATTATGTTAATTTTCGTTGGCTTGGTGGAATGCTTACCAACTGGAAAACCGTATCGCAATCAATTAAAACTTTGAAAAAAGTTGAAGAAAAGCTTTCTGACAAAGATGTTGGTTACAACAAAAAAGAGAAATTAAATTTAGAAAGACAAAGACTAAAATTTGAGCACAATTTGGGCGGTATTAAAAATATGGGTGGATATCCAGATTTAGTTATCGTCATTGATACTAATAAAGAATCTTTGGCAATTGCAGAAGCCAGAAAACTCAATATTCCAATCATGGCTTTGGTTGATACGAATTGCAATCCTGACAATATTACTTTTGTTGTTCCGGGAAATGATGATTCGGCAAAATCAATTAAAATTTTCTGTCGTTTGATTTCTGATGCAATTATTGCTGGAATCAAAGAAAATATGGCTGCGCAAGGTATTGATATTTCTAAAATTGATCAAGAATCTTTGGTTAACAATTTGAATGAATTGAAAAAATCTGAAAGAAAAGATGAAAGATTTTCTTCAAAAAATGACAGAAAATTTTCAAAAAAACCTGAAGAAAAAGAAGTAGCAAAAGAAGCTGGTTCTGAAGATTCTTCTGAGGAAAATTCTTCAAAAAAACCAAAAACTTTTGATAAAAAAACTGAAAAAACTGAAGTTAAAATTGTAACTAAAAAATCTTCACCAAAAAAAACTGAAGCTAAAAAATAGTTATCTAATAATTAATGGTCATTTTTTAAAAATTTGACCATTTTTTATTTACAAAATATTGATTTTACAAAATAAACTTTTTATAAAATCTTCGATATATTAATTTAATTTTTTAAAAAAATGGCAGATTTATCACTCATAAAAAAACTTCGTGAAACTACAGGTTGCGGTATCGCAGATTGCAATAAAGCCTTAGCAGAAAATAAAGATGATTTTGAAAAATCAGTTGATTGGCTCAGAAAAAAAGGCTTAGCATCAGCTTCAAAAAAGGCGGGTAGAGTTGCTTCTGAGGGTCTAGTTGCAGTTTGCATTAATGGCAATAAATCAACTATAATCGAAGTTAATTCCGAAACTGATTTCGTTGCTCGTAACGATAAATTTCAACAATTTGTTTCTAAAATTGCTAAAGAAGCTTTAAATTACGGCGATGATGTTGCTAAATTTCAAGCTGATAAAGACGAAGAAGTTAAAACTCAAATCGGCGTAATTGGCGAAAATATTAACATTCGTCGTATTTCTTCGCTTCATATCAATAAAGGCTTGATCGTTAGTTATATTCATAACCTAATCGCCAATGATATGGGGAAAATTGCGGTTTTGATCGGTTTTGAATCAGTTGCTTCGCATGAAAAACTTAACGAAATCGGCAAACAAATTGCTATGCATATCGCGGCGGCAAAACCAGATTCATTAAATATTGAAGCTGTTGAGCCAACAAAACTTGCTCGCGAAGTTGATGTTTTGAAAGAGCAAGCGCGCGCTTCGGGCAAACCTGAAAGCATCATTGAAAAAATGATGGAAGGTCGCATTCGTAAATATTATGAAGAAGTTGTTCTTCTTGAACAAGCTTTTGTTATGGATGACAAAGTCAAAATTAAAGATGTAGTAGCAAAATTTTCTAAAGAAAATGGCGAAACCACAATCTCAGGATTTAAACTTTATATTCTTGGCGAAGGCTTAGAAAAAAAAGAAAATAACTTCGCTCAAGAAGTTGCTTCGATGACTAACTAAATTATTTCTTCCTTGTCTTCCCCCGCAAATAAAGCGGGGGAGTGCGAGGGTCTTCCACTCGAGATAAACCCCAACTAATTTACATTTCTAATTCCTCTAATTTTCTTATAAAATCATTAAAAAAATTACCAATTTATATTAATAAATTGCTGTTTTTTATTCGATAAATTTATAAAAATATCAATCAATTTGAATGAAATAAATTCAGTTATTCGCGCGAGTTTTTTTAAATTTTTTATAATTCAATGTTTACAAAACCCTAAAAAAAATCATCATAAGCTAAACTTATTAAAGCCATAATAAACTTATATTATACTTATCACGATTTATATCTAAAAATTTTTGCACTAAAATAATTTTTAAAGCAAAATTAAACAAATATTTTTTTCTAAAATCACAATAAAAAAATTATGAAAATAAACAAATTTATTTTAATCTCGTCCTTAGTGATTTCTGGATGCTCAGGCTCGCATCATCATTCAAAAAAACATGACAATTTAAGTGTAAAACCCAATGAATTTTGGTGGCCAAATAAAGTTAATCTTTCGCCACTTCGTCAAGAAGCCAAGGAATCGAATCCTTATGGCGAAAATTACAATTACGCAAAAGAATTTTCAAAAGTAAATCTTGTTAATTTAAAAAAAGACATCAAAGAAATTATGATGACTTCGCAAGATTGGTGGCCAGCGGATTATGGCAATTACGGTCCGTTTTTTATTCGTATGGCGTGGCACAGCGCTGGAACTTATCGCACTTCCGATGGTCGTGGTGGCGCGGGTGGCGGACAACAACGCTTTGAGCCTTTAAATAGTTGGCCCGACAATGCTAATTTAGATAAAGCGCGACGCTTATTGTGGCCGGTGAAACAAAAATATGGCAATAAAATTTCTTGGGCTGATTTGATGATTTTGTCGGGCAATGTTGCGCTTGAGTCGATGGGCTTTAAAACCGTGGGATTCGCCGGTGGAAGAACTGATGATTTCGAGCCAGATCTAGTTTATTGGGGTCCGGAAAATAAATTTATGAAGAGTGATCGTTTTGATAAAAATGGTAAGTTAAAGAATAATCTTGGCGCGACAACGATGGGTTTGATTTATGTAAATCCTGAAGGTCCAAATCGTAATGGCGATCCAATTTCGGCGGCTCTTCAAATTCGCGAAACCTTTGGTAATATGGCGATGAATGACGAAGAAACTGTCGCACTAATTGCCGGCGGACATACATTCGGTAAAAATCACGGCGCCCATAAAGTTGAAAAATGTGTTGGCAAAGAGCCAGCTGGATTGGGAGTCGAAGCGCAAGGTTTCGGTTGGCACAATAAATGCGGAAGCGGTAAGGGCGTTGACACCGTAACAAGTGGCTTGGAAGGCGCGTGGAACCCTAATCCGACCAAATGGACCATGGGTTATTTAACAACTTTATTTGCGTATAATTGGGTTAAAACTAAGAGCCCAGCGGGTGCAATTCAATTTATTCCTGAAGAAAATCAAGGAAAAAATAGCGTTCCCGATGCTCATGATGCTTCGAAAAAGCATGCTCCTGTAATGCTTACGACGGATTTATCTTTGAAAGAAGATCCAATTTATCGCGAAATTTCAAAACGCTTTTTGGAAAATCCAAAAGAATTTGAAAAAGCTTTTGCGCAAGCTTGGTTTAAACTTACTCATCGTGATATGGGACCTAGAGCTCGTTATGTTGGAACAGATTCGCCAAAAGAAATTTTTGCGTGGCAAGATCCAATTCCACAAGTTAATTATAAATTAATTAACGCTAGCGATGTTGAAAATCTTAAAGCGAAAATTTTAAAATCTGGCTTAACAAATTCTGAATTGGTGAAAACCGCTTGGGCTTCAGCTTCTAGCTTCCGCATCACTGATATGCGTGGCGGAGCAAATGGCGCACGTCTGCGTTTAGAACCACAAAAAAATTGGGAAGTTAATAATCCGCAAGAAATTGCTAAAGTGTTAAATGTTTTAGAAAAAATCCAAAAAGATTTTAATAAAACTTTGACCGATGGCAAAAAAGTTTCATTGGCGGATGTCATTGTTTTAGCTGGTTCGGTGGCAATTGAAAAATCTGCCAAACAAGCGGGAATAAGCGTTAAAGTTCCTTTTGCAATTGGCAGGGCGGATGCTTCTAAGGAGCAAACTGATGTCAAATCCTTTGCGGTTCTTGAGCCAAAAGCCGATGGGTTTAGAAATTATTTTAATAAAAATTCTGAAATTTCTCCAATTAATTCATTAATAGATCGCGCTTATTTATTAAATCTAACCGTGCCGGAAATGACTGCCTTAGTTGGGGGCATGAGGGTTTTGGGAGCAAATTATGATAATTCTAAATATGGAGTTTTAACTAAAAAATTAGGTACGCTTTCCAATGATTTTTTTGTCAATTTACTTGATATGGAAAATGAGTGGAAAAAGTCTGAAAAAGTTGAAGGAATTTATGAAGCTAAAAATCGTAAAACTGGTGAAGTCAAGTGGCAAGCCACTCCAACTGATTTAGTTTTTGGTTCAAGTTCAGAATTGCGTGCGATTGCTGAGGTCTATGGAGCCAATGACGGCAAAGAAAAATTCGTCAAAGATTTCATCAAAGCTTGGACAAAAGTTATGAATGCTGATAGGTTTGATTTAAATTAAAGATGAGTTGTTATTCTGTTGCCAACATTTTAATAAAATCTCGTAAAGCTAATGGGCTCTAACTCCCCCCTTGAAGGCTTACCCCTCTACATTTAGTAAAAACACTCGTAAAGCCTTCGGTGCCATAGCTCCCCCCTTGAGGGGGAGCGGGCTCCAAGAATTTAACGGTAGTTAAATTCTTGGAGACGTGGGGGGTCAAAAAAGCTTAGATAATGAACGGTTTCGAGTCGAAGTAAAAATTTCTAAAAATAATTTTTTAAGAAATTGTCTTTTTAGAATTTTTTAATTTCAACTTTTCTTTGTGAAATCAAAACCCATTGATACTCTAGTTTTTTGACCCCTCACGATTCTAGAAACTTAACTATCGTTAAGTTTCTAGAATCTGCTCTCCCTCAAGGGGAGAGCGATTACACCGAAAGCTTTACGAGTAATTTTGTAAAAACTAGGTTTGTAACCTCTCAAAAGGAAAGCCAGAACCTGAATAGTTTTCGAATATAAAAATTTAGAAAAATTTTCTAATTTCGTGAATTTGCAAAAGTAATTATTTCGTCAGAAATTTTGTTAATTAAATCAAAATCTTTGCCCTCAATCATAATTCGAAGAAGATTTTCGGTGCCAGATTTTCGCACTAAAATGCGTCCAGATTTTTTTAATTCCAATTCTTTTTGAATAATAAAATCTTGAAAAGACTTGTTTTCCATGGGGTTTGGAGCATTTTTATCGAAACGAATATTTTTTAAAATTTGCGGATTAAGCATAAAAATATTTGCCAAATCGCTAATTTTTTTATTGTCGCTTGCCAATTTTGCTAAAATTTGTAAAGAAGCGATCAAGCCATCACCCGTGGTAGAGTAGTCGCCAAGCACAATATGCCCCGATTGCTCGCCACCAAAATTACATTTTTGACGACGCATTTCTTCGAGCACATAACGATCGCCGACTTGCGTGCGAATCGTCGAAACGCCGATATAATTTAAATATTCTTCGAGCGCCATGTTTGACATTTGCGTGATGATAACCAAATCGCCTTTCAAGCGCCCTTCATCATGCAATTTTTCGGCGATAATCGCGATCAATTTATCGCCGTCGATTATCTCGCCTTTTTCATCGACGACAACTAAGCGATCGGCGTCGCCATCAAGCGCAATGCCAATATCGGCGGATTCTTCCAAAACTTTTTTTTGTAAAATTTGTGGATGAGTTGAACCACAATTTTCATTAATATTGAAGCCGTTTGGTTCAACGCCAATTTCGATAACTTTGGCACCGAGTTCGCGAAAAATAGTTGGCGCCATTGAGTAAGATGCGCCGTTGGCGCAATCAACAACAATTTTTAAATTGCTTAAATTTTTATCGCGCGGGAAAGAATTTTTAACGAATTCGATATAGCGTCCGCGGGCGTCTTCGAGCCTTTTAACTCTGCCTAAATCTGACGATTTCGCCAAATATTGAGTTAAATCGGCGGTAATTAAATTTTCAATTTCGATCTCGATTGAATCGTTGAGTTTATTGCCTTCGCGATCAAAAATTTTAATGCCATTATCGTAAAATGGATTATGCGAAGCTGAAATCATTATGCCAATATCGGCGCGAAGAGATTTGGTGAGCATTGAAACTGCTGGGGTTGGAACCGGTCCGACTAAAAAAACATCCAAGCCCATGGCAACAAAGCCGGCGGTCAAAGCGGGTTCAATCATATAGCCCGAGAGGCGAGTATCTTTGCCGATTACGACGCGATGACGATGATGATCTTTGGTGAAACTGGCTCCGAATCTAGCGCCAAGAGCCATGCCGACTTTTAAAGCAATTTCGGCGGTCATGGGAAATTGGTTGGCGGTGCCACGAATGCCATCGGTTCCAAAGAATTTTCGTTGTAAATTTGAACTCATACTTTATAACAAAATAATTAACAATATTGCAATTATAATAAAAATTATACCAAGATTTTCTTTAATGCTATTTTTTTCTTTAAGGTAAGTTTTCGGGTTAATTTGGTATAGCATCCTAGCAATTATTTCTTATTGTCCAACGGTTTTTATAGATTACATTGCCGATGGCGTAGTCTTCATGACATCAAATTAATTTAAAAAAGCTTGAAATAGAAGCGATATTTCTTCATTTTGTTATTTTAATAATGTAATAAAATATGAAAAAAATTTTAGATATTTTTAAAAAATTATAATTCATCAAGGGTTTTGATATACTTACTCTAGCAATTTATAATTTCTGTAAGTATCTTTTGTATTCTAAATAATTTTAGCTTTGCGCAATTACGCGATTTCCGCTAGCCGAAATGCCCGTTAACCAACAAACTGTAAGATATGACAGCGCATCAAACACATCTATCTCATCCCAAATATCGCCCAGATATTGACGGCTTAAGAGCCATCGCTGTTCTTGCTGTTGTAATATTTCACGCATTTCCAAAAACTATTAAGGGTGGCTTTAT
>CAMDCJ010000026.1 GCA_945890035.1 Rickettsia typhi | reverse complement strand
GTTGGATCGTGAATTGCGAAGAAAAATTTTAATATTTTTTCGAGAGAAGTTTTGGAATTATCAAAAGTAATTTTGACCGATTCGGCATGTCCCGTTAAGCCCGTAGAAACCGTTTGGTAAGTTGGATTTTCGCTAGATCCTCCCGAATATCCAACTTCAGTTTCAACGACACCATCAAATTTTTGAAATAGCTCTTCGACACCCCAAAAACATCCTCCGGCGAGAATTATATTTTCTATATTTGAGGAATTTTTGGCAAAATTTTCGGAGGAAAAAAACATAAAAAATATTAGAAAAAAATGATAATTAAAAATTTTATTTTTCATCAATTTGTTTTTTTAATTTTTTAATTTGATGATTTTGTTTTATATTGCGAAGCGCTGATTTTATCATGTTGCTTGAATAAATTATGATTGCAGTAATTAAGCCCAATAAATAAGAAATAAGAATTAGAAAAAATATGCGAGTTTGAATTTTTTCAAAAGGCAATGGTTCGAAAGTCACTTCAACAATTTCGCGATTATTAATCATAAAAACAATCACCAAAATTAAAATTAAAGAAACGATAACGCCTTTAATTGATTTTAAAATATTTTTTAAGAATTTCATAAATTAACAATTTTGTAATAAAATTTTTTCTAGCTCTGAGTCGAACTGTGCCTTAGTTTTAAACCATAATTCAAAACCTACAAGCGCTTGTTCAATCAACATGCCAATGCCGGTAATTATTTTTAAATCAAGTTCCAAAGCTTGCCTTAAAAGGTCGGTAATTAATGGTTTATAAACTATGTCGTAAACCACGGTATTTTTTTTAGCATTAGAAATATCAATATCAAGCTTTGGTTGATTTATCATTCCAAGCGAAGTGGTGTTGATGATTAAATCAATCTCACTTAAAAAATCAAATTTTCTTTTTAATTCAACAAATTCAAGTTCAACCGAGTTTTCTTGAGAAAAGTTTTTAAAATCATCAATTAGTTTTAAAGCTTTTTCACGATCACGATTGGTTATAATAATTTTTGCAACTTTTTGAGAAATAAGGCTATAAATTATAGCTCTAGAAGCGCCTCCAGAGCCAATTACCAAGCATTTTTTATTTTGTAATTTATAATTTGAGCAATGATTAAAAAAGTTTTTTATAAAACCTTCAGCGTCAGAATTATGTCCAAATAATTTTCCATTTTCCATCACAATAACGGTGTTGACGGCTTTAGTAATTTGAGCAGTTTTACTGAGATGAGTACATAAATTATAAACTTTTTCTTTGTGCGGAATAGTGATGTTGAATCCAGATAATTGTTGTTGATCTATAAGATTTCTTATGGATTCTTCAAAATTTTCATTAGGAATTGCGAAGGCTTCGTAATTTCCATTAATATTATATTTTTTTAAATAAAAATTATGAATTGTTGGTGAAAGTGAGTGGGATATTGGAAATCCTATAACGCCAGCTTTAATTAATTTTTTTGAATTGGAGTTTGCAAAAAATGTTTTCACTTTATTGTTCTTTTGGCGTTGCTTCTTCAGCCGCCGCTTGTTTTTGAGCTTTTAACGCAGCGTAATCAGGCATGTATGGCTCTTGATGTGGTATTTTAATGCATGGCAAGAGGCGCGCGGTAAAAAATTTATCATCAAAATAAGTAATTTTTTTACATCTAACCGGTGGTTGTGACTCGATCAAAAGAATTTGTTCGTCGCGAGGAAGCTGAATAACTTCTTGTGGTAATATTAGGGCGCGTTGAACATCTGAAACGTGAAGCGAACGAGCACCCGGATTTAAATCAAGATATTTTGGTTTATTGTAAGAAATTTGCGTGGCAGTTTTGTTGCCAACTAATTGCGAAATTAAAGTGGCAGTTTGCGTGTTGTTGGCAGCGAATGTTATTCGATAAGTCGAGTTTGATAAAAACGAGTTCATGCCACTTTCTTCGTAAATTCCTTTGAGCTGTTCGGTATCTTGAATGATTAAAAATAGACGAACGCGATAACCACGAAAATAAGCGATACCAGCTAAAAATTGCTCCATTTTTCCTAAAGTTGGGAACTCATCCATCATCATCAAGACTCCAAATTTTTCATTAGGGCGAGGCATTTTGGCGGTAAAAAATGACGCGGCTTGTTGATAAAACATACCCATCAATGGCTTTAAACGAGAAATGTTATCTGGCGTCAAGCCAATATAAGCAGTGTGCGGAGTCAGTTTGAATTCGTGTAAATTAAAATCCGAAGTAGCGGTTGTGGTATCGATTAATGGGTTTGCCCAAAGCTCAAGAGATGAGTTTGCTGTTGAGGTAACTGATCCACGCTCTTTATCGGGTTTTTGTAAATAAGAAGCGATATTCATGTAAGAAACCGGGTGAATTTTTTTACCCATAGTATCTAAAACGACCGCTAAATTGTAAACCACATCATCATTTCTTAGAGTGCGCACAACTTCACCAAGTGTGCAAGGGCGATCTTCCGCCGCTACTAAAAATAGCATGATGCCGGCTAAAAGTGAACGCGCTTCATTTTGCCAAAATTCTTGTTCGGGAAGTAAGAAATTGCAGATTTTTTGTACATCATCGACCATTTGTCCGGGTTTAGTGCTAATCCAATCCATGGGATTGTAGCAATGACTAATTCCATCGGGGTTTGCAGGATTCCATAAATAAACTTTTTGCTTTAAATTTTTACGGCGCCAGCCTGAAGTTAATTCGTAGTTTTCAAGTTTAATATCGTGAACGATAACTGAATCGGTCCAAAATAATAAGTTTGGAATTACGAAGCCCACACCTTTACCAGAACCCGTTGGAGCGAATAAAAGAACGTGTTGATAACCTTCGGCGACTAAAAGCTCATTGCGAAATTTACCGAGTAGAACTCCGGTTTTGGCGCGCAAACCCATTTTTTTGATTTCAGAATCACTCGCCCAATGAGAATCGCCGTGAATTGATTCAGGTTTTTTGAAAGGTCGCCAATCGAGAATTGGAGCGCGAAAAATCCAGCCTATTGCTATGAAAAATAAATAAGGAATTAAAGTTGATAACCATAATTTTAAAATAAAACCATTACCACTTTTTATAGAAAGAGTGTTGCGTTTTTCAAGATAAAATTGCCAGTAATATACCATGTTTTTATGGATGGCAATGAATTGATCGACAAAGTTTTTTGAAAAGAAAGCGTTGATTGTGCCGAGGGTTTTAGAAGTGCTAAATAGTAACAAAACTCCAGAAACATAATAACATAAACCTAGAACAAGGATAACAGCAAGGCACATTGCCGAGAAGTTTCTAAAGTTTCTTAGTAACGGATTGTCAGCAACTGAATTCGCCATTTTATTTAGTGGATTTATTTAAGATATTTAAAATTATTTTTAGTATATTTTTATAAAAATAATAAAAATAAATCAATTAAAAAAATAATTTATTTTAAAATAAGTGTAATAAGTATTTTGTCACTAAGTTTTCAATATTAAATTAAGGCGATTGAATTTTTAATGTGCAAAAATATCGGTACTGGCAAAACCCTGCAAGTCAAGATTGACGCGCATTGGCAAAAAGTTTATGCAAAGTTCAAAAGCTTTAAAACGATTTTCACGAATCAACATTTTATTAAGTTTTTCTTTTAGAGCGTGAAGATAAAGGACGTCGGAAGCTGCGTATTCAAGCTGTTTCTCAGAAATTTCACCATTACCCCAATCGGAACTTTGTTGTTTTTTAGAAATTTCAACGCCAAGTAACTCTTCGCAAATTGATTTCAAGCCGTGCGAATCAGTGTAAGTGCGAATTAATTTTGAAGCGATTTTTGTGCAGTAAATATTTTTAACTTCAACATTTAAATAATGTTTTATTGAACCTAAATCGAAGCGTGCAAAATGGAAAATTTTTTGAATAGACTCATCGTTTAAAATTTTTTTAAGATTTGGCGCTTCATATTGATTTTGCTCAAATTGAATAACATGGGCATTGCCATCACCACCAGATATTTGTAGGAGGCAAAGGCGATCACGAAGAATATTTAATCCCATCGTTTCGGTATCGATTGCCACTGAATTTGTAAAATTTACATTGACGGGTAAGTCATTTTTATGAAAAAAAATTGTCATTTTTATTTTTTTAAGATTTAAAGATTTTTAAAAACATAACTTTCCATATTTTATTTCTAAAATTTAAGGTCTTACGATTTTTTTATAATAAAATTTGGAATTAAAGCTAATTATTTAGCAAATTTTTCTAAAAAAGTTTCGTTTAAATTTGGTAAAGCGGAATTGATTTCTAACATTTCTGCCATGTCGCCATTGCAATGCAAAACTAAATCGCAACCCGCTTCAAGAATCGCCTTAGTTTTATATGCGAAGCTTTGTTTTAGAGCTTTCATTGAAATATCGTCGCTCATTAAAATATTTTTAAAACCAATTTCATTACGAATTAAATCGATGGCTTTTTTTGAAATTGTAGCGCAATTATCGGGATCAATTGAGCTATATAAAATATGCGCCGTCATGGCAAATTTTTGATTATTCAAGGCTTTAAAAGGAGCAAAATCAACTTCACGAAGTTCTTGAAGGGATGCGTCGACAATAGGAAGCTCTAAATGGCTATCGCAAGCTCCACGGCCGTGCCCTGGGATGTGCTTGATGACGGGATAAACTCCACGACTTAAGAGCCCGTTACAAACCTCGATTCCAAGGTCAGAAACTTGAAAAGGATTCTCGCCAAAAGCGCGATCTCCAATTACTTTATGAGTTATGGGATTAAGAACATCAAGAACTGGGGCGCAATCAACATTTATGCCAACTTCGACTAAATCTTGAGCGATATTGGCATAATTTTCGAATAGAGTTTTCTTGGCATTTTGTGGATTTTCATGATAAAGATCAGCAAAATATTTGCCTGACGGGTAGGCATTCCAGATTGGAGGAGTAAGGCGCGCAACTCTTCCGCCCTCTTGATCAATTAATATCAATACTTCGCCTTCCATTAAATCACGAAGTGAATCGGTAAGTTTTTTTAATTGAATTTTATCAACGATATTGCGTGAAAATAAAATGAAACCAATGCAAGAATTTTTTGAAAAAAAATATTTTTCTTCATCGTTTAATGTGGTGTCTTTCAAGCCATAAATGACGGGTTTGAAAAGTTTTTTGTTATTAGCAATTTTTTGCAAAAGTTGCGACATTTTAGAGAATACCTTTAGTTGAATTTACGGCATTTTTTTTGCGCTCGTCAATTGAAATTGCTTGACGAAGTGCTCGAGCAAAAGCTTTAAAACAAGATTCAATAATGTGGTGGTTGTTGGTTCCGTAAAGATTTTCAAGATGTAAATTGCATCCAATTGCTTGAGAAATTGCAAAGAAAAACTCGCGGAATAATTCGCAATCCATTTCGCCAACTTTATCGCGTTTGAATTCAACATTAAAAATTGGATAAGCGCGACCAGATAAATCAATAACTGAACGAGTCAGAGTTTCATCCATCGGCACATAGCTATGACCAAAGCGAGTAATACCAATTTTTTCGCCCAAAGCTTTTTTTAGCGCTTCGCCGATGGCGATTCCACAATCTTCAACCGTGTGGTGAAAATCAATGTGTAAATCGCCAATCGCCTCAATTTTAATGTCGATCAAGCTGTGATGAGAAAGTTGTTCAAGCATGTGGTTAAAAAAACCAATGCCAGTCGACACCTTGTAGGATCCAGTTCCGTCGAGATTAACCTCAACTTTAATTTTTGTTTCTTTGGTGTTGCGTTCAATTAAAGCTGTGCGCATTTTTAATTATTTTTTTAGATTTTCATTAACAAAATCCCAATTTACTAAGTGGTTCAAAAATGTGTCGATGTAAGTTGGACGAGCATTTTGGAAATCGAGATAGTAAGCGTGCTCCCAAACATCCATGGTCATTAAAGGCTTAGCAGATGTGGTTAAAGGCGTTTCAGCATTGCCAGTTTTTACAACTTTTAATTTTCCAGAATCAAGAACTAACCATGCCCAACCAGAGCCGAATTGAGTTGCTCCGGCATTTTTAAATTCTGTAACAAAATTTTCGTAAGATCCAAAATCAGATTCAATATGTTTCAAAACTTCGCCACTTGGTTTGCCACCGCCATTTGGTTTCATTGAGTGCCAATAAAAAGTGTGATTCCAAACTTGTGCAGAATTATTGAAGATGCCAGCTTTAGTTTTATCATTGGCAGAAATTTTAATAATTTCTTCAAGTGACTTATCAGCTAAATCAGTTCCTGAAATTAGATTATTAAGGTTAGTTACATAGGCCTGATGATGCTTACCATAATGATAATTAATGGTGTTCTCAGAAATGTGTGGCGCAAGTGCGTTTTTGCCATAAGGCAAGGTTGGTAATTCAAAAGGCATATTTGTTCTCCCAAAAATATTTTTTGTTAAAATCGCGTTGTGCGACAAAGCTTTTAATTTGCAAGCGCCAAGCATTAAGATTGGCGAAAGTGTTAAAGCTTTGATGAATTTTCTTTTTGACATTTTCATAAATTTAATCTTAATTTTTATGCTTTGGCATGTCAATTTTATTTTTTAAATTTTTTTGACTTAAAAAATTTTTAGCAAATAATTTTATTCACGAATCATAAAATGAAAATAGCGCATATAATTTTAACATCACAAAATGGCGGAGCCGAGAAGGTTTTTATCGATTATATTCATCTTCTAAACAAAATTGGTCATGAAAATTTTGCAATCATAAAAAATGATGCACCATATTTTTCCAAATTAGAAAATCTTAATATTAAAACTCAAAAAATTGCCAATAAATGGGGTTATTATGATTTTTTAGCAACCAAAAAAATTAAAGATTTTTTGCAAGAAAATCAAATTGATGTTGTGATTGCCCATGCTGGAAAATCAATGGTTTTAGCTCACAAAGCTCTTAAAAAAATTATCAATAAAAAAATTATTTTAGTGGCAGTTAATCATAGTTATAACATCAAAAGGTCTTTGTGTGCCGATTTTATTTTTTCAGTAAATAAAGAAATTTTTTTCAAAACAATTGACAAAAAAAGAACTCCCCAAAATAGTTTTATAATTTATAACGGCATTGATTTAGAAGGTTTTGAGCCTAATTTTTGTGAATATAATTTGACTAAAAAATCACCAATTATTTTAGGAACAATTGGACGCTTAAATAAAGCCAAAGGTTTTGATTATGCAATCGAAGCTTTAAAAATTTTACAAAAGAATTCTGCGCAAAAATTTATTTTAAAAATCGCTGGAAGTGGCGAAGAAATGGCGAATTTACAGAGTAAAATTAAAGATTTGAATCTTGAGGATAGTGTTGAATTTCTTGGCTGGATAGAAGATTCCAAAGATTTTTTTTCACAAATTGACATTTTTATTTTACCTTCAAAAGTTGAAACTTTTGGTCTGGTTTTACTTGAAGCGATGAAGTATGGAAAGCCAATAATCTCAACGAATTGCGACGGTCCAAAAGAGATTTTGCGAGAAAATATCGACGCTTTGTTGATCGATTTAAAATCTAACGAAGCCATTCCAAATCAAATCGCAAAAAATGTTGAAAAATTAATTTCTGACGAAAAATTGGCAAATAATTTGGTTGAAAATTCTTATAAAAGATTAAAATCACGATTTACTTTCGAAGTGCTTGAAAGCATGCTTGGCGAGATTTTTAAAATAAAGAATTAGCCCCAATAATTACTAACAGAAAAATCAACTTTTAAATCAACTTCAAGTTTAAATGCATTTGACATTTCTTGGAGTAAAATATTCTTAACAATTTCAACTTCGTCAAGCGGTGATTCAACCAAAAGTTCATCATGAATTTGCAAAATTAATTTCGATTTTAAATTTTGTTTCAAAAATTGTTGATGAACGCGAATCATAGCTTTTTTAATAATGTCGGCAGCGCTTCCCTGAATTGGGGCGTTTATGGCTTGACGCTCGGCTTCTTGACGAATTATGGGATTTTTATTGTTGATTTCTTTGATAAAACATTTGCGCGAAGAAATGGTTGAAACATAGCCGTTTTGTCGAGCGAAATCGATGCTTTGATTCATAAATTCTTTAATGCCCGCATATTTTTCAAAATAAGATTTTATATAATCACCAGCTTCTTTGTTGGAAATTTTTAACTGTCTTGCGAGTCCGAAAGCACTGATTCCGTAGATTATTCCAAAATTTATGGCTTTGGCTTTTGAACGAGTTGCGTCGTCAATTAAATTTTCGTCGATTGCAAAAATTTGGCTTGCGGTGATACGGTGAATATCTTTATTATCTTTAAAAGCTTCGATTAAATTAGGAATTTTAGCGAGATGCGCCAATATTCTAAGCTCAATTTGCGAGTAGTCGGCGCTAATTAAAACACAGTTTTCGCTAGCAATAAAACACTCACGAATTTTTTTACCATCAAGAGTTTTAATTGGAATATTTTGTAAATTTGGAGTGATTGAACTTAGGCGACCAGTTAAGGTTGCGGTATTTGATAGAGTAGTGTGGATGCGATTTGTAATTTTTGAAATTTGTTTAGGAAGTGCGTCGCAATAAGTGTTTTTTAATTTAGAAAATTTGCGATATTCGATAATTTTATTGGCAATCTCATAGCCATCTAGAGCTAAATCTTCCAAGACTTTAACATTGGTTGATAAGGCTTTAGTTTTTTTAGATTTTTTATTTGATTCGATTCCTAATTTATCAAATAAAACTTCAGATAATTGTTTGCTTGAAGCGATGTTGAATTCGCAACCACTCAATTGATAAATTTCTTGAGTGAGTTTGTTAATTTTTTGGGCGAATTCATTCGATAATAATGCTAATTTTTTAACATCAATCTTAACGCCATTAAATTCGATTTGAGCTAGAACATCAATAAGTGGTAGTTCAATACTTAAATATGAATTATACAATTTTAATTCGGTAATTTTTTGCGCAAAAATTTGATAAAGTTGTAAAATTGCTAAATTTTTTAAACAAAAAAAATCAATTTTTTGTTGATCATTTTCAAAAATATTTTGTGAATTTTCATCTTCTATTTTATCAATTTTTTCACCAAATCCCAATTCTTCAAAATTAAGGTTTAAATTAATATTGATAAGCTCTCGAAGCGAATTATGAATTGAAGAATTTATTAAATAATTAATCAAATTTACATCGTCAAAAATTATTGATTGATGTAAAGTTTTTAAATTATTTTCGCGTAAAAAGTTTTTATAAAATCTTAGAAAATTTTTACCGTTAAAAAAAATTTTTCTAATTGAATTATCGAATAAAATTTTATCAAAATCGGTGATAAAAATTTGTAAATTTGATGAAATATTTGGAACGCTTGAAAAACTTAATAAATCAACATGTTCTTGTTGCTCTATTTGTGAATTTTCAAAATTAAAAAAATAGGTTTTGTTGTTTATTTCATTGGTTGAAGCTGGTGTCAAAGTTATAAAATTAAATTGATTATTCTTAATTGAAAAATCAATAATTACAGCGCCATTTTTTTGAGATATTTGCTGAATTTCTTCGATTGTTTTTTTGTTATCAATAATTATTTTTTCTTGTAAAAAATTATTATTTTCATTGGAATTTTTTAATTCCTTCGATTGATTATTTTGCGTTGAATTTAAATCTTGCGAATTAGTTTCTTCGACAAAATTAAACTCTTTTTTTACTTTATAAATAAGTGATCTAAAGCCTTGATTTTCTAAGAAGTTAATTAATTTCTTGGGCTCAATTATTCGCACTTTTAAATCATCGATTTCAATTCCAAGTTCAACATTTTCGTCAAGACGAATTAATTTTTTAGAAAGAAAAGCGTTACTTTTATTTTCTTCAAGCATTGCTCGTCTTTTTTCTTGTTTAATTTTATCAAGATTTTCGTATAAATTTTCAAGATTTTCGAATTGATTTATTAATTCTGAAGCGGTTTTTGGTCCGATGCCTCTAACGCCTGGAACATTGTCTGATGCATCTCCGATTAGCGATAAAACTTCTAAAACTTTTGAAGGCTCAACTGAAAATTTTTCTTTAACTTCATTAAAACTCACCATTTTATTTTTCATGGCGTCAAACATTGTAATATTTTCATCAATCAATTGCATTAAATCCTTGTCGGAAGAAACGATAACAACTTCAAAACCTTCCCTTGCAGATTTTTTTGCAATTGTCGCGATTATGTCGTCGGCTTCAAAGCCAATTTTTTCTAGAATCGAAATATTTAAAGCTTCGGCGGATTCACGCACGATTGAAAATTGTGGAATTAAATCTTCGGGGCAGGGTGGGCGATTGGCTTTATATTCGGGATAAATATCGTTGCGAAAAGTTTTGCTTCCCGAGTCAAAAATCACCGCGATGTGGCTTACATGAAGCGATGCTAAAAGTTTTAAGAGCATCGTAGTAAATCCAAAAACTGCGCCGACCGGTGTTCCGTCGTTGCGTGTAAGGGGTGGAATAGAATGATATGCTCTAAAAACAAAACCATAACCATCAATTAATGCAATTTTTTTCATATTTTTTAATTTATTTATTTGCGATTTTAAAATTTTAGTTAAAATAAAAGAAAATTAAAATCACAAATTTATGTATCGACTATATTATCATCCATTATGTCCCTTTTCTCGCAAGGTTAGAGTTCATCTAACTGCGAAAGAAATTGATTTTGAATTGATTCAAGAAAATTTTTGGGAGCGTCGCAAAGAGTTCATAGCCATGAATCCAGCGGGCACTGTTCCAATAATTTTTGACAATGTAAGCGCTAATTTAATTATCAATAGTTCGGTAATTTGCGAATATGTTGAAGAAAAACATAGCGACGGAAAAAATTTCTTTGGAGATAATTCTGTTAAGCGCGCTGAAGCTAGAAGACTTCAACATTGGTTCGATGAAAAATTTTATAATGAAGTTACAAAACATGTTTTAAACGAACGATATTTTAATCGTTTTTTACCAAGTTCAAAAGCGCCAGATTCAGAAATATTAAGGGTTGCAAGACGAAATTTAAATATTCATTTGAGCTATATTGAGTTTCTTTTGGAGAGTCGAAAATATTTGGCGGGCGATCAAATTTCCATTGCTGATTTTTCGGCGGCTTCGCATATCTCGGTTCTCGATTATTTTGGCGATATAAATTGGCATCATTATGCGCCAACTAAAGATTGGTATTGCCTAATTAAATCTCATAAAATTTTTAATGAAGTTTTGAAAGATAGACTTGCAAATATCAACCCGCCGGAATGGTATTCAAAACTTGATTTTTAAAATATGAGCGAAATAAATTTAGAATCAGCGCATAAATTTTTGGCAGAAAATGGGTTAACAGATTGTCAAATTAAAAAAATTGCCGGCGATGCCTCATTTCGCTCATATTATCGCATATCTTTTCAAGAAAAAACTGTTATTTTAATGTTTGCTCCGCCCGCGCAGGAAGATGTCGCGCCTTTTATAAAAGTCGATGAAATTTTAGTCAATAATGGTTTTCGTGCTCCAAAAATTTTGGCTAAAAATATTGATTTAGGTTTTATTTTGCTTGAAGATTTTGGTGACGAAACTTACTCAAGAGCTTTGCAAAAAAATATTGCAAATGAATATTTTTTATATGAAAAAGCTTGCGATGTTTTGATAGAAACACAAAAAATTCCATTAAAAAATATCAATATTGCGCACTACAATCACGCGACTTTATTTCGTGAAGTTATGCTTTTTATTGATTGGTATTTGCCATTAAAAAATCACACAATTTCTTTGCAACAAATACAAGATTATAAATTTTATTGGATTGAATTGTTTGATAAATTATCCAAAAACAATCAAGCGATAGTTTTGCGTGATTATCACGCCGATAATTTGATGGTTTTGAATAATCAAAATGGCTTTGAAGCCGTTGGCTTGCTTGATTTTCAAGATGCCTTGGTTGGTTCTTGTGCTTACGACTTATTATCACTTCTTGAAGATGCTAGAAGAGATGTTGATGAAAAAAATAAACAAAAATTGTTTGATTATTTTATTTCAAAGGCTAATTATAATCGTGAAGATTTTCTAATTGATTATGAAATTATTTCTCTTCAAAGAAATATCAAAATCCTTGGAATTTTTGCTAGATTACATTTGAGGGATGGTAAAAATCAATATATTAATTTTATGCCAAGAGTTAAAAATTTTGTTGAACAAAGACTCGACAAAACCAATTTGATTTCTCCGCAATTTAAGAATTTTTTGAAAGTTTATTTGCAATAATATGTCTAACGAATTTGACCATAGCTATACTCCATCCTCGAGCCCTTCGCCAAAGAATCAATTTATTGAAAATATTATTGAAATAGCTAGAAAAGATGAAGCAATGTTGGCAACTTTGCCAGAGATCGAGAGATTTGTTGAGGAGTTATTCTACCATATTTCAAAATTTGCAGATGATGATTTAACTTACGGAAGAATAGGTTTTTTAACTGAAGAAGATATCGCTTTGGAAGATTATAGTGTTTCTAAAGATGAGTTAAAATATTTTAATAATCTTATAAGAATTTTAAATCGATTATTTCGAATTTCAAGAGGAACAATTTAGTTATGAGTGATAAAAATATTCCACATGACGACAATCATTTAAATATTAATGATAAAAGTCTTATTAATGACGATAAAAAATCGCAGGATTTAATAAATCCTAACAATTTCAATGATTATGAAGATGACGAGCTCGATACGAAAAACGCGGAAAATATAGTTCAAAAAATTGATTTAAGTTCTATAAATGAATTTATTAAAATTATTGATATTGATGATTTGACGCCAGAGGAATTGCTTAGAATTATTGTTGCCGTCGGTAGCAAAAATATGGCATATTATTTGGCCTTGATAGTTAATTTAGAAAATAGATCAAGAAAGCTTCTTCCTGCTCATGTAACTAAAATTTTATCTTCGCAATCGATTAATGCGCCAAGTTCAAATCCAGCAAAAACAAATTCTATAATAGAAAAAATGACCCAAGGCAAAAATTTTAACAACATACCTTAAAATTAAAAATGTCAAAAAAATTTTTTTTAACTGAAAAATTACCTCCATATATTTTTGCTTCAATCTATCAGCTCAAACAACAAGCCATTGAAAGCGGTTTTGAAATAATAGATTTTGGCATGGGCAATCCAGATTCTGCACCGCCTTCGCATGCTATGGAAGAGCTTGCCGAATTGTCAAAAAATCCCACACTTTATGGCTATTCGGTCACGGGTGGCATCGAAATTTTAAAAAAAGCCGTTTGCGATTATTATCAAAGAAGATTTAATGTTGCGCTTGATTACAAAACGCAAAGTCTTGTTACGATTGGCGCTAAAGAAGGAATCGCCTCTTTAGCCACGGCAATTTCTGACGATCAAAATTATATTTGCGTGCCTTCGCCTTCTTATCCAATTCACACTTTTGCTTTTATAATTTCCAAAAGCAATATCGTTCATATTAACGCTTTAACCGCGCAAGAATTTTTAAAAAACTTTATTGATTTCGTTGAAAATTCTACGAAAAAACCGCAAGCGGTAATTATTTCTTACCCATGCAATCCAACAACGCAAATCGCCGATATTGGGTTTTATGAAGAAATCGTAGATTTTTGCAAAAAACATCAAATTTATATAATTTCTGACATAGCTTATTGTGAATTATATTTTGATGAAAAAAGTAAGCCAAATTCGGTTTTGGAAGTTAAAGGAGCCGATGAAATTGCCATCGAATTTTCTTCGGTTTCAAAAAGTTATTCGATGGCGGGAGCCCGCGTCGGCTTTGCGGTTGGCAATAAAACTTTAATTTCTGCTTTATATAAAATTAAATCATATCTTGATTATGGTTCTTTCTCGCCGTTACAAATGGTTTCGGCGAGCGCTTTATCTGAAAAAAGCGATGATTATTTAATAAATTTACGACAACTTTACAAAAAAAGAGCGGATTATTTTATTAAAAAATTTGCTCAAGAATTAAATTGGCATATCGAAGAGCCAAAAGCCAGCATGTTTATTTGGACAAAAATTCCTCATCAATTTTCGCATCTTTCATCTTTTGATTTTTGCAAAAAAATGATTCTTGAAGCTGGAGTGGCGATGTCTCCGGGGAGTTCATTTGGTAGTAATGGCGAAGGTTTCGTAAGATTTTCAATGATTAGAAATGAAAATGAAGTTGACGAAGCAATTTTGCGATTAAAAAAAATATTCTCTTTTAAGTTTTAAAATAAATTTGCTGATAAAATTTTTTAGAAAAGATGAGTAGTTTATAGCGAATAAGTCGATAATAGCTCCAAGTTTTTCAACTCCATAAATCTTAAGAAATATAAACCTAGAGTTCTAGATATTTATCAGCGCCAACTGCAACCGATCAATTCGCGGTGCATATTCCAGAGATCGGTTCAAGAGTTGAGCCGTCAGTCTGACAGTTATATACAAGGGTTCCAGTAAAACCAGAATCGCAATTAACGTTAATATTATTTCCAAAATCTAAAATTCGCGCATATTTCGTAAGTATGTGGTCACCTTTAACATTATACAGATCATAGGCCCCTTGATACCTAAAAAATGATGGATATGAGGTTGCTGAAAATATACTCCTATCTATTGCATAGAAATTGATAATACTGCTACTTGATGAATTTTTATAGCTAAGCCAACCGTGATAAACATCGTGCAATTTAAGTCTATTAACTAAAGTGAGATTAGGCACTGAAGAGTAAATTCGGAAAAGACTAGACCAAGCCTCCATTGTTTCATAACCAGCAGAAGAAACATTATCAAAATAATTTGTTCCGCTAAGACCAACTCTATCTTTAGCGTAGCATTTTATTTGACTGCAAGAGGTACTAGTTATTGTTGCAGAAGGGCAATTATAATTTATTGTTCCAGTTTAACTTGGCATCACATGCAAAACTAACCGAATCAAAATTCAAGGTTATGCCTATTAGTTACAAACTGAAGAATAGAAAACAAAAGCTCTTATTTTAGCACTAGTGTTAAAACTGCAGTGGACATTTAAAATTCTAAATCTATAAGAAGTTGATATTAAATTATTTGAAAAAGTAAATGTATGTACAGTCGGACAATATGTGTATCTAGGTACTTCAAAGCTTATAAGAGTTCTCCATGATTCTCCATCTTTAACTTCAAAAACAACATTTTTTGGAGTCGAACAAGTTCCATGATTATCAAATTTATGCCAATCGAATTTTGTTATTGCAAATCCGGGGCTTGGAACAGTTATAGTAATTGTTGGGTTGGCAATCGTAAATCCAGCAGCAATACCGTAATTAGTATAGAAAGCAGAACTTGTAAATGTACACGGTATAGAATTTACATTGGATAGAAGAGCCTCCAATGGCTGATTTCCCCAAGTGCCCGAATCTGCTTCTAATTTCCATCCTTGATATGTAAGCGAATTAGTTGTGTGATTCTCTGTAGAAAAAGGGGATTGATTAGTCCAAAAGTTAGTATAAAAATCTGGATTTATAATTTTTTGATATTGAGTGGTGCAAGCTGTGCAACTTCCCGTAACGCTTGCTGAACCAGAAGCTGTACAAGTATAGCTAACGGATCCTTTATAATTAGGTTGATCGCAAGCTATCGTTCCAGGTGCTCCTGCAGTCTTATAAGCTAATGAGTTTTGAGCTAAATAACCATTACTCGCAGGAGCGGTACAAGTGATTGCGTTGCAACTTCCAGTTAGATTTGGAGTATTTTGTGCGTTACAATTATAGCTGATGTTTCCAGTGTATCCAGGAATATCACATGGAAAGCTACTCGAAGCAAAAGTCAAGGTTCTACCAGTATAGCCAGTGCCAGCTACAATCGGACAAGTGATTGCGGTGCAATTTGTAGTAAAGTTTGCTGGACCAGTAGCTGTACAAGTGTAAGCTGGAGGGCCAGCAAATCCAGTTTTACAAGTTAATCCAGCTGATGTTGTAGTAGCCGAATAATCTACCGAAGTTATAGTTTCTAATACATTGGCAGTGGCTGGAACAGTGCAAGTGATTGCAGTGCAACTTCCAGTGCCCGCTACAGTTCCTCCATCGGTAGCGCAAGAATAACTTATTGTTCCAGCATAACCCGCTACATCGCAAGAAAATGTACCCGAACCTGATTTAGATTGTTGAGTATAGCCAGTTCCTTGTGAGACTGTGCAAGAGTTTATGGTGCAATAGCCAGTAATTGTTGCAATTCCTACGTTAGTAGTGCAAGAATAACTTATTGTTCCAGTATAACCTGCATTACAAGGAAATGTACCTGAATCTGACAATTGCGATTTTGCATTATATCCAACTCCTTCTGAGGCCGAACAAGTTTTTGTTAACAATGTCCCTTCAAATTTCCTCATCTTCCATTTTTTGTACAAATATTCTTCAACATCAGATTTGTCTTTAAGATTTAAATTACGATTATAAAAAGCTGTTTCACCAATATCGCCATTAATAAAATTGGCTGGCGTATTTCCATTTCTGCAACCAATTGCTAATTCGGCATTGTTCAAAGTTGATGAGGTGAGGGTATCAGTTTCAGTTGAACTTATTCCGTCAATGGCAATTTCAATTTGTGAACCTTTAATTCTCGAAAGGCGAATTAGATT
>CAMDCJ010000025.1 GCA_945890035.1 Rickettsia typhi | reverse complement strand
GGAATATCAAAACTATTCATGGCATTTGACGAATTATCGATAATTTCTAATTCGATTTCTTTGTCGTTCATCTCGCCATTATCAAGCATTTTGGAGAATTTTTCACGTGTTTCATCGAGAGCAGTTTCGCCGACTAAAATTTTAAGAATTTTTTTCTTGGCGTGTTTTTCGGCTTTTTCATAAACGGTTTTTTTCATTTCGTTTTTACTATTTTTGATGGCAACATCAAGTAAGTCGCGAATAATGGAATCAACATCGCGACCGACATAGCCAACTTCAGTAAATTTTGTCGCTTCAACTTTAATAAATGGAGCATTAGCGAGTTTAGCGAGACGACGCGCCACTTCGGTTTTACCAACTCCCGTGGGCCCAATCATCAATATATTTTTTGGCATAATTTCTTCGCGAAGCGGAGACTCAACGAGCTTACGGCGATAACGGTTACGAAGGGCAATCGCTACGGATCTTTTGGCATCATTTTGTCCGACGATATAACGATTTAATTCTTCAACAATTTGATGTGGAGTTAAATCATTGATAATATTTTTGCTTTCAATTTTTGCGTTCTTTTTCATTATTAATTTTTGTTTTGTTATTGCCGTTGTAGGTTGAATAATTAATTATCAACACTGCTAAAAAAATTATAAAACTCGTGATTAAAATTGTTAAAATAATTTTCATAAATTATTTAAAACTTCAACAATACTGTTTTGCAAATCTTCAATTCCATATTTTTTTGAACTGCTGGTTTTGATAATTTTACTACAAAATGAAGGAAAAGCCTCAAGTTTTTTTACAATTTCTTGAGAGGATTTTTCTTGATCTTCTAAATTTAATTTATCAATTTTAGTTAAAACAATTTGGAAAAAAATATTATTTTGAGTAAAAATACTAATTACTTCTAAATCATGATTCTTCAAGCCTTTTGTGGCATCAATTAATAAAAAAATTCTTTTTAAATTAGGGCGATTCATCAAATAATCAAAACTTACATCTTGCCAATGTTGAATTTTTTCTACTTTGGCTTTGGCGAAGCCGTATCCGGGCATGTCAACCATCATAAAACCATCGCGAAAACCAGCGATTTTAAAAAAATTCAATTGTCTAGTTCGACCCGGAGTCGAGGAAACGATGGCAATTTTTTTGGCAAAAACTGCATTAATTAAACTTGATTTTCCAACATTCGAAGCGCCGATGAAAGCGATTTCGGGATAATGATGTTTGGGAATTTGAGAGAAATTATGAGCCCCTATTAAGAATTCGATTTCGCTGTGAAAAATTTTTCTTGCTTCAACTTTTTTCATTATTTTTAAATTTATTTTCCATGAATTCTATCATTTTATCGGCGACATTAATACCGCTGGCGCTCTCAATGCCCTCAAGTCCCGGAGACGAGTTGACTTCAAGAATTTTTGCCCCAGAATTTGAACGAACCATGTCGACGCCGGCAACTTCTAAGCCAATAATTCTGGCGGCACGAATTGCTAAATCGCGTTCTTCATCACTGATTTCAATCGATCGGGCGGTTGCGCCGAGATGAATATTGGCTCGAAATTCTCCCTCTTGGGCGGTGCGTTCCATTGAAGCCACAACTTTATCGCCGATTACGAAACAACGAATATCTTGTCCCTTCGATTCTTTAATATATTGCTGAACTAAAACATCGGCTTTGAGGCTTCGAAATGCATTGACAACGCTTTCGGCGGCTTTTGTGGTATCGGCTAAAACAACTCCAACACCTTTGGTACCTTCGAGAAGTTTAACGACTAAAGGTGCGCCACCAACGATTTTTATTAAATCTTTGGTATCGTAAGATGAATTGGCAAATGAAGTAATTGGCAAACCAAGTTTATGTTGCGCTAAAATTTGTAAAGTGTGTAATTTGTCGCGTGATTTGGTAATTGCGTATGAGTTGTTCAAGCAGTTAATATTCATCACTTCGAATTGACGCGCAATCGCTGTGCCGTAAAATGTCATTGCGGGTTTAATGCGCGGAACGACATAATCGATTTTGGATAATTTTTTTCCTTCTTGATGATATACTTCACAATTATGCGAAGAGATTTTTATATAACATCCGCCAACATTTACGAATTCAATATCATGTCCGCGAGATTGTGCAGACTCAATAATGCGTTTATTGGAATAGAGATTCGGATTAGAGGCTAATAATAGTATTTTCATAAATTAAATTTCTAATAAATTGGGTTTGATTTCGCGGTAAAGTTTTAACACCTTATTTTTTTTTAACTTACCTTGCACAAAAGATTTTGAAATATCAACAATCATTTTTGCTTGTTTAATTGCTTCGCGACCCAAAAGCATGCGAAATGACATGTTATCACGATTTGTGAGAGTAAGCTCAATACGAATTTTACTATCGCCGATTTTTAAATCAGATTTAATAACAATTCTTTTTTCTTTTTTACCGCTCGAGTCGGAAACCATTCGACGGTCAATCACTCTTGAAATACAACTGCGAACTAAGCGTTTATTTTTTTGCAAAGGATGAATGTCGAAGCGAACATATTCAACATCTTCAATATAAAAAGTTTCAATATTAAAAGCGTGAAGTGCGGATGTTTTGGCGCCCGTGTCGATTTTGCCTTTTATGGCTGGTAGGGCAATGCAATCAAGATTAAACCACTCTTTCCAACCGATAATTTTTTTGGTTTTTTTTACGGTTTTCATTTCGATTTAATTAGATTAATAACTTTATCTAAATCTTCTTGCGTATCAACTGAAAGCGGATGAGCATCAACAATTTTTACGGCGATTTTCATGCCATTTTCAAGAGCGCGAAGTTGCTCAAGACTTTCGCGTTTTTCCAATGGCGAGGGCGTTAAATTAACAAATTTTTCAAGAGCATTTTTTTTGTAAGCATAAATGCCAATATGATGAAAATAATCATCATTAATATTTTTAGAAAAAGGAATGGCCGATCTAGAAAAATAAAGCGCTAAACCATTTTGTGCTAAAGCAATTTTTACAACATTTGGATTATTAATTTCAGAAATATCAGTGATTTTTGAAGCAACAGTCGCAATATCACAATCACTTTCTAAAGCTAAATTTGTACATTCGGTAATAACTTTTGGATCAATGTTTGGCAAGTCGCCTTGCACATTTACAATAATATCAAAATCTTCTTTTAGTAATTTATAAGCTGAATAAATGCGATCGGTTCCAGATTGTAAATCGGGGTTTGTTAAAATATAATTACCACCGAATTTTTTAACTTCATTGCCAATTTCCAATCCGTCGGTTGCAATAAATACTTCGCCCAAATTAGCTTTTAAGGCTTGCTCATAAACCCTTTGAATCATGGTTTTGCCATCAATCATTGCCAAAGGTTTATTGGGCAATCTCGTTGAAGCAAGTCTTGCGGGAATTATTATAATAACTTTTTTTTTCATCAATTAAAAATATTTGTTTTAAAGTTAAATGGTAATGCTTAAGAAAATTTTTATAAAAGTGATTGCAATTTATGTTTGGATTTTTAAAAATATCATCCTTGTTTAAAAAAAACAAAAACAAAAATTCATTTTCTTTTACAATTTTATTTTTTAAAATTTAACTTGGAATTGATTTTATTTAAGTTTTAATAATTACTTCTTCATTTTGAAGAGCACGTAGCTCAGTCGGTAGAGCACCTCACTTTTAATGAGGTTGTCGTTGGTTCGATTCCAACCGTGCTCACCATCATTATATAAAAAACCAACCAAAAAATTTTAAATTTTTATCTTCATTATTTAAAAAATCAAATAAGATATAAAATGTGTTGAAATGATTTATAAAAAAAATATCTTTTATAAATAATTCGATTGATTTTTTTTCTAAAAACAAAAAACTTGGAAACAAATATATAAAAATTTTTGTAATGGGAAAAAAAGTTATAAATCTACATTTAATTTCTGATTCAACTGGGGAAACTCTTAGTTCAGTTGCGAGAGCTGTTTTATCGCAATTTGAAAAAGTTGAATCAAATGATTTTATTTGGTCGTTAATTCGTACCAAACCGCAGTTAGAGAGGGTTCTGGATGCTATTTCTAAAAATCCAGGGATCGTTCTCTATACAATTATGCAAGACGAATTAGTTGAGGATTTACGCAAAAAATGCTTTGAATTGCAATTGCCATGCATTCCAGTTTTATCGCATGTAATAGCTGAATTTTCAAATTATTTAAAAGAAGATATTAGTCATGTAATTGGGAGGCAACATTTACTTGATAACGAATATTTTTCAAGAGTTGATGCAATAAGTTATACAATTACTCACGATGATGGGCAATCTAGTTGGGATTTGTATGAGGCCGATATTGTGATTGTTGGAGTTTCACGCACTTCAAAATCGCCAACTTCGGTTTATTTATCGTGTCGGGGATATAAGGTGGCAAATGTTCCATTTGTTTCTATCGAAACCATTCCAAACTCACTTTATGAATTAAAAAAACCCTTAATTGTTGGATTGATTATCAATCCAGAAAAATTGGTTCAAATTCGCCAATCACGACTAGTTTCTATCGGTCAAGAAGCTGTTAGTGATTACATTGATATTGAATCAATTAAACTAGAAGTTGCTGAATCGCGTAAGCTTTTCGCTAAACTTAATTGTTCTATAATTGATGTTACCAAAAGATCAGTTGAAGAAACTTCGGCTAAAATAATTCAACTCTTACAAGAAAAAAAGTTGAAAGAAAAGTTGCTTAATTAAGTGTAAAATTTATTTTTAGAATTATGGTTAAAAGAACTATTTTAATTGTTGATGATGAGTCTACTCAGCGTAAGGTAATTAGTAACTTCATTGAAAATCTTGGTCACAATTATTTGGTGATGTCAAGTGGGATGGAAGTTGTTGATTTTTTTATGAATCGCAAAGTTTTAAAAGGCATTTCATGTCATGATGTCGATGTAATGTTGCTCGATTTATCGATGCCTGATCTCGATGGGTTAACGGTTTTAAAGCAAATAAATTCAATAAAAGGAGATTTGCAAGTTATAGTTTTAACGGCAAATCAAGATGTTAATTTAGCAATTACCGCCATTAATTATGGCGCGATTGACTACGTAGTCAAAGGAGAGAGCGATATTTTTGCTCGCGTTACCGCTTCAATTAATAATGCCATTGAAAAGAAAAATTTAAAATATCAAGTTTCACATTTGGCGCGTAAAGGCAAAGATCAAGTGGCTTTTTCGGATATTATTGGACAAAGCGAACCAATTTTGAATGCGATTCGCTTGGCAAAAAAAGTTGTTAATTCGAATATTTCAATTTTAATCGAAGGACCGCGCGGTTCAGGAAAAGAGCTTCTTGCTCGCGCTATTCATGGCTCAAGCCCAAGTTCTGGAAAGCCATTTATTGTGGTCGATTGTGATTTGTTAAAAATTACCAATGGCGAAGAAGAATTATTTGGTTCTGAAAAATATGTTGCCGACGGCTCTTATAAAAATATTGGTAAAATTCGCGAAGCTAATAATGGCACAATTTATCTTGAAAAAATTGAAACTTTACGCACCGATTTACAAGTAAAATTATTGCGCTTCATGCAAGAGGGAGAATTCGTCCCAGTTGCTGGTAAATATCCAGTTAAGGTGAATACTAGAATAATAGCCTCAAGTACGCGTGATTTACAAAAACTCGTTCAAATTAAAAAGTTTCGTGAAGATTTATATTACAGAATTTCGGCTTTTCCAATTAAAATACCTGATTTAAAAGAGCGCGGAGAATCTGATATTGCTTTGCTTGCTGAAAATTTTTGTCGTGATTTTTCAATTAATGAAAATAAGAAAATAAAAACTATCACTCTCGACACAATTTACTTGCTTCACAATTACGATTGGGAAGACAATATTCGTCAATTAAAAAATTCTATTTTCCGTGCGGTGGTGCTGTGCGATGGTGATATTCTAAAGCCAGAACATTTTCCGCATTTGCTTCACAAAGAAAGTAGTAGCTTAACTAAAGCCAAGGCTATTATTAAAAAAAGTTCAGATATTAATAGCGAACTTGTTGATATTTTTGATGATGATGGAAAGTGCAAAACTCTTGAATCAATTGAAGAGGAAATTATTCGTCGTCTCGTTAACATTTACAATGGCAATCTCTCAGAGGTTGCTAAGCAACTTGAAATTGGACGCTCGACTATTTATCGTAAATTAAAAATTGTGGCTGAATAATGAAAAAAGTTAAAACGGCAATATTTCCAGTCGGCGGTCTTGGCACCAGATTTCTTCCCGCCACAAAATCTTTGCCCAAAGAAATGTTGCCGATTGCCAATAAACCATTAATTCAATATGCCTTTGAAGAGGCTTGCGAAGCTGGAATTGAAAAATTTATTTTCATTACGGGTCGTAATAAAAACACCATCGCCAATCATTTTGATCACGCTTACGAACTCGAATCAAAGCTCGACGAAAAATTTAAAGCTGAAGAATTAAAAAAAGTTATTGGCTGGATGCCACAAGCGGGTCAAATTTCTTTTGTGCGCCAACAAAAGCCTTTAGGCTTGGGTCACGCGGTTTGGTGCGCACGCAATTTTATCAATAAAGATGAATTATTTGCGGTTATTTTAGCTGATGAATTATTGATGCCGAAAAAAGATCAATCTAAAAATTTTTTAAAACAAATGATTGAAGATTTGTCATCGAAGCCGGATTTCTCAAGCTTTATTGGCGTTGAAGAAGTTGATATTTCGCAAGTTAGCAAATATGGAATAATTAAAAATGATGGAACCGAAAAAATTATCGACATGGTTGAAAAACCTTCAAAAGAAAATGCACCATCAAATTTAGCAATTATGGGACGCTATATTTTGCAACCTAAAATTTTTGAATATTTGGAAAAATTTCAAATCGGAAGCGGTGGCGAAATTCAACTAACCGATTCACTTCGAGAAATGTGTAAAGACCATCCATTTTTTTATAAAAGAAATACCCAAAAACGCTTCGATTGCGGTAATGTTTTGGGATATTTGGAAGCTAATATTGCTTTTGCATTAAATGATGATAGTATTAAAGAAGAAGTAAAAAATATTATTAAAAAATATCAAGAATAATTTTATGAAAAATAAAATCGCAATTGTCTTCCCTGGTCAAGGCTCGCAAGTAGTTGGAATGGGTAAAGATTTATATGATAATTTTGATTCTGCCAAAAAAGTTTTCAAAAAAGTTGATGAAATTTTAGGAATAAATCTTTCTAAAATTATGTTTGAAGGTCCACAAGATGAATTAACAAAAACCGAAAACACCCAACCAGCTTTAATGGCGGTTTCCGTTGCTTTAATTGAAGTTTTAGAAAAAGATTTTGGTAAAAAATTTCAAGATTTATGCGCTTTGACGGCGGGGCATTCGCTCGGCGAATATTCGGCGTTGTGCGCTTCAAAAGCTTTAACCCTAGAAGATACCGCTAAACTTTTGCAAATTCGTGGCAGTGAAATGGCAAAATGTGGACAAAAAACTTCGGGTGCCATGTGCGCAATTTTAGGTGTTGAAATTGAAGTTGCTAAAGAAATTGCGAGCGAGGCTTCGCAAGGCGATATTTGCCAAGTGGCTAATGATAATTCGGTTGGACAAGTTGTGCTTTCGGGTTCAAAAATTGCCATCGAGCGCGCCATCGAAATTGCTAAAAGCAAAGGGGCTAAACGCGCAATTCAATTGCCGGTAAGTGGCGCTTTTCATTCGCTTTTAATGAAAGATGCTCAAGAAAAAATGGCTAATGCTTTATTACAAATTGATATCAAACAACCGATCGTGCCTTTAGTTGCAAATGTTTCGGCGCAAATTGCGAAAGATGCATCAGAAATTAAAAATTTATTAGTTGAGCAAATAACTGGTTCGGTGCGTTGGCGCGAAACCATGTTGTGTTTTGAACAAAATGGCATTGAAGAAGTGATTGAATTTGGTGCCGGAAAAGTCTTGTCGGGCTTGGTTTCAAGAACTTGTCCAAATTTAAAATCGCGCTCAATTCAAAATAGTGAAGATTTAAAAAATTTTAATTTAATTTTATAAAATTGTTCAAAAAAATTTTTAGAAAAAAAACTCTTATAAAAATTTCAGCTTTCTATATTTTTATAGTGGTTTTTATGTATATTTTTCAAAGAAATTTTTTATATTATCCATTCGGAAAAATTTTAATTATTCCCGAAGATTTTCAAGAAGTTAATCTCAAAACCGTTGATAAAACTAGTATTTACGGCTGGTATAGTCCACCGCAAAAAGGACAAAAAACTATCTTATATTTTCATGGCAACGCTGGAAATT
The DNA here is from genome assembly GCA_945890035.1 of Rickettsia typhi. Classification (GTDB taxonomy): domain Bacteria; phylum Pseudomonadota; class Alphaproteobacteria; order Rickettsiales; family UBA1997; genus CAILUF01. The sequence goes on along the minus strand of CAMDCJ010000025.1, from coordinate 8,368 downwards.
TAATGGGTCGTTCCGATCGTTTTGAAAAATTTGCAACGCAATATGGAGTTATGGCAATTTCATATCGAGGCTATGCCAAATCAAAAGGTGAGCCATCGCAAGATGGATTTTTTCAAGATGCAGATTCGGCATATGAATTTTTAAAATCAAAAAATATTTTAAGTAAAGATATTATTTTATTCGGTGAATCAATTGGTTCGGCGGTCGCCGTTAATCTTGCTTCAAAGCATGATTTCGGAGCTTTAATTTTGGAAGCACCTTTCTCCTCAATTATGTCAATTGCTCAAGAAACCTATTGGTTTTTGCCGGTTTCTTTGATTTTAAAAGATCGTTTTGAAGTTGATAAAGTTGCTTCTAAAGTGACTGCACCAGTTTTAATTATGCATGCCAATAAAGATTATATTGTGCCATTTGAAGAGGGTAAAAAACTTTATGAATTATTTAATTCACGAAAAAAGTTTATTGCGATCGATGGCGATTTTCACATTGCGCTTACGGGAGATTATTTGATGAAGCAAATCTTAGAATTTTCGCAAGAGAAAAAATAATTTATTTACGAAATTTGTAAATAAATTTGATACTTTTGGAGCGGGCGAAGGGACTTGAACCCTCGACACCAACCTTGGCAAGGTTGTACTCTACCACTGAGCTACGCCCGCTTAAACAAAGTAAGAGATAAGCGTTGCATCAAATTCTAAAGAGTAAAAAATAAATTGCAAATGGTGAATTTAAAATTATAATGCCTATCAAAACTATCAATAAATTTTAAATAAAATTACTGATAAATCATAAATCCCACTAAAATATATTTTATGTTGCAAAATTATAAAATTCTTAATTTTTTCAAAAATAAAAAAATTATTTTGTTAAGTTGTGCGTTATTTTCGTTAACTTCATGCGTTGAAACTATTGTGATTTCAACCGGTGTTGGCGGGGCTTTAGCTTATCGCGAAAAAACTATTGATGACACTCGTAGTGATGTAAAAATTTCTACCAAAATTGCTCTAAAATTTATTTCTAAAGGCCTAAAAACACCCACAACTTCAATCGATATTACCGTCAACGAAGCTCGAGTTATGCTTACGGGAATTGCTCGCGATACCGCGAAGGCAAAGTTAGCACAAGAATTATGTTGGCAGGTTAAAGGAGTTAACGAGGTAATTGATGAAATTCAAATTCGCGAAGATGGAAAATTTACATTTTCTGATATTGGTTCGGCCATTTACGATTATTTAATTACCGCTGAAATCGAAACCAAATTTGCTTTGGCAAAAGATTTACGGGCTTTGAATTATCAAATTACTACCGTTAACAATGAAGTTTATTTACTCGGCGTGGCAATTGACGAAAAAGAAATGAATCGCGCAATAGCTGTTGCCTCAAAGGTTCGTGGCGTTAACAAAGTCATTAATCATATTATTCTTGCTAATGACAGCCGACGAAACTGATAATAAAATTATAACTTTTGGTTGTCGTTTAAATGCTTTTGAATCGGAGGCGATAAAAAATGCCGTTGCTGAATCTGGCGAAAAAAATCTGATAGTTTTCAATTCTTGCGCCGTAACTTCTCAGGCCGAAAAAGATTTGCGTTCTTCAATTCGTAAGGCTCGCAAAGAAAATCCGCACGCTAAAATTGTGGTGACGGGTTGCGCCGCGCAAATTGATCCGCAAAAATATGCCAAAATGGCAGAAATTGATTTAGTGTTGGGAAATGTTGAAAAATCAAGCTCTAAGAGTTATAAATCCGATTTTAAAATTACCAAAAATTCTGCAAAAAATGTTAACGAAAATCTCGAAATTTTGCACAAAGATGCCATTTTTGATAATCATCAAAAGTCTAAAAATAATTTTATAACTGACGAAGAGCATTCTAAAATAAAGGTTAACGACATTATGTCGGTTCGCGATACCGCGCCCCAATTAGTTTCTTATTTTGAAAATCAAACGCGGGCTTTTTTAGAAATTCAAAATGGATGCAATCATCGATGCACTTTTTGCATAATCCCTTACGGTCGCGGAAATAGCCGTTCTGTCCCACTTGGTGAAATCGTTAAACAATCGCAAAAAATGGTTGAAGCGGGGCATAAAGAAATTGTTTTAACCGGAGTTGATATTTCCGATTACGGCAAAGATTTGCCAATTCCAATTACTTTATCGCAAATGATTCGTCGTTTATTAAAAGCCGTTCCCGAACTCGTTAGGCTTAGACTATCTTCGGTCGATGTCGCCGAAATCGATGAAGAGTTTTTTGAAATTTTAGCCAGCGAATCGCGCTTGATGCCTTATTTGCATTTGAGCGTTCAGGCGGGCGACGATAAAATTTTAAAGCAAATGAAGCGTCGCCATAATCGTCAAAATATTTTAGATTTTTGTGAAAAAGCGCGCAAAATTCGCCCCGAAATGACTTTCGGCGCCGATATAATCGCAGGTTTTCCAACTGAAAATGATGCGATGTTTCAAAATTCTTTATCGTTAATTTCTGAGGCCGATTTAATTTTCACGCATATTTTCCCATATTCTTCGCGCGAAGGGACGCCAGCTTCGAAGATGCCTCAACTCGAGCCAAAAATTATCAAAGAGCGCGCCAAAATTTTACGCGAAGCCGGTTCTGCGCAATTACAAAAATATTTACAAAAACAAATCGGCCATGAATTTGAAGTTTTGCTCGAAAAAAATAATTTAGGCAAAACTCGAAATTTTTTAGATGTCGAAATAATTTCTGATGAAAAAAATAAATTACAAAAAGGCAATATTTGTCTTTTAAAAATAAACAAAATCAAAAATAATTTATTGATTGCAAATCAATAAAGTGTAAAGTTATTTTCAAATTTCAATTTTCTTAACCAAGATTTAATATCAAAATCATGAGCAATATTTCACATCAAGCTTATTTAAATTCTAATGCGTGGCCTTTCGAAGAAGCGCGTCGCATTTACGAAAAAATTCAAGGAAAAACTCCGAGTAAAGGTTATGTTTTGTTTGAAACGGGCTATGGCCCATCGGGCTTGCCACATATTGGAACTTTTGGTGAAGTGGTTAGAACGGCATTCGTGCGTCATGCATTTTCATTAATTGCGCCCGCAATTCCGACCAAAATGTTTTGCGTTTCCGACGATATTGATGGTCTTCGCAAAGCGCCCGACAATATTCCCAATCAAGAAATGGTGCGCGCGAATTTGGGCAAGCCATTAACTTCGGTGCCCGATCCATTTGGCACTCATCAATCTTACGGGCATCACATGAATGCACGCCTGCGTAGCTTTCTTGACTCTTTTGGTTTTGAATATGAATTTATTTCGGCGACTGAAAAATATCAAAGTGGTGCTTTCGATGCCACCATGTTAAAAGTCTTAGAAAAATATGAAGAGTTGATGGAGCTAATGCTACCAACGCTTGGCAATGAAAGACAAGAAACTTATTCGCCTTTTATGCCGATTGATGTTGAGTCGGGAATCGTTGTCGATAAAGGCGTCAAGGCAATTGATAAAAAGAAAGGAACGGTGATTTACATCGCGCCAAATGGTGAAGAAAAAGAAATTTCCGTCACTAAAGGTGGTTGCAAATTGCAATGGAAAATAGATTTTGGAGCTAGATGGAGTAGTCTTGGAGTCGATTATGAAATTTATGGCAAAGATCATCAACCGAATGAAAAAATTTACCGCCGAGTGTGTGAAATCCTTGGTGGAGTTGCGCCAGTCAACTTTACTTACGAAATGTTTTTATCGGATACCGGTGAAAAAATTTCTAAATCAAAAGGCAATGGCATTGCGGTTGAGGATTGGTTGAAATACGCGCCGGACCAGTCGCTGTCGCTCTTCATGTATCAAAAACCTAAAACCGCCAAACGACTTTATTTTGATGTAATTCCAAAAGCGATGGATGAATATTTAACTTTTGCACAAAATTTTGTTACGCAAGATGAGGCCCTGAAGCTTGATAATCCAGCGTTCCACATTCATCGTGGCGATTTACCAAAAATTAATTTTAATCTAAATTATTCTTTGTTGCTCAATCTTGCGAGTGCTTGCAACCCCGAGAATGACGCGGTTTTGTGGGGGTTTATTTCAAAATATCAAGCGGGATTAACGCCTGAAAATTCACCACTTCTTGCGCAAATGGTCGACAAAGCCATCAATTATTATAATGATTTTATTAAGAAAAATAAAAAATATCGTGAGGGTTCGGAGGCAGAAAAATCAGCACTTCTCGAACTTGCAACTGAATTAAAAAAAGTGGATTTGGAAAAACAAAATGATGCCAATGAATTACAAAATTTAGTTTTCCAAATTGGCAAAAATCATGGCTATGAAAAAAATATGCGTGAGTGGTTTTTAGCACTTTATCAAATTTTACTTGGACAGGATCAAGGTCCGCGAATGGGCTCCTTTATTGCTTTGTTCGGCGTTGATAATTTTGTTAAGTTGGTTGTGGAGAGGGTGTAAAAATTATTTCTAAATATAATTATAACTCAAAAAACCCCTCAGGTTTAATCTTTCCTAACTAGTGGGAATGAAGATTATATTTTGTTTTGTTAGCGATACGAGATGCTATTGAAGTCTTCGGGCGATCGATATTGCAACTCGCACCAATTTTTGTATCGCCAGATGCTCTTGCTTCGCTATTTGGAGTTGGATTAAACCAGGAAATAGGTGGACGATCTCCTGTTGAACTTAATGCGGTCTTGTCACTGAAGGTATCAACCATTTTTGTATCTCCAGGCTTTTGTGGTGTTTCTCCGCTATTGAGAGTTAGTCTATCTAAATCTTGCGCAAGTGTTGTATCACCCATTGTTGCTTCTGGAGGTCCCATAACTTGATTTGAAGTGTCATTAGATTCTGAAGGCTTAGGTGGGTGAAGCCAAAGAGATTTAAAATGTATTGCTCTTTTAACAGCTCCCGCTTCCCTTGCTCTTGATCTTGCTACCACTCCAACTGTTTCTTTACTAATTAATTTATTTAGGGTGGTTCCCTCTTTTCTCATAACTAAAAATTAAATTGTTAAATTTGTACTTAAAATTTTTATTATTAAATAAAAAATAACCAACTTATTTTTAACTTATTGAGATAAATATTTTTTTTAGAATAAAATGAGAATTTGTTTTTTTAATTAGCTATTTTTCTAACTTTTATTTTTAACAACAATTGATAAGAACCCTCAAAAATAAATATTTTATCATCGTTGAAAATTAAATTTTAGATAAATTATCTTGACCCGATTATTATTATTAATAAGTTAGTAGTATAAAAAATTTTTAAGATAAATTATTTCAACGAAATTTTTATTAAAAAATATTAATAAATTTATAGTGAAATATTTCATTATTAATCTAAGAGCGAATAAGGCGCACATAGCTCAACTAATAAAATATTTGAATATAAATGTCAGAGATTAACATCGCTTCACATATACCAAATTTTATTTTGACATAGATGAGGCATCCTCAGTATTCCCCTTCACAAACAATTCCACCAGATCAATTTATTTTTCCAGAAGCATTAAAGCAAGACTCTCCAATTCATCGATTAATACAAACCGCTAAAGTTCTGAATAAGCCAATACTTATTTCTTCAGGAGAAATGAAAGCAAATGAGATTTTTGATACAATAAATCAATATGGTGCTGACCCTAATCAAAACATTATAATTCTCTATAACTCTGGAAACCATTGGACAGTTTTCCAAGGGTCTAAAACTTCTGGACTTAAAGCTCATGAAATCAGGGGTGATGGATATTGTGGATTATCAGCAGGAATCTTTGCATCCACCTTAATTCAGTCCCCCAATTCTAGCAATCTCCGCAGTCTTCTTCAGAATTATCCAAGACCGGATGGTCAGATTGTTATGGGAATTGTAACCAGCCCTGATGGTTCAATTGATGATCAATATAAGGCAACATTATTAAATCTTTGTTTTGGTGTGGAAAATCCGCGAGAAGATCCATTAAGAAAAAAGGCAAGGGATTCGACAATTAAATTAATCGAAAATAAAGGTAATCAATTTGATAAAAAATCAAATGAAGATCTTTACCTTTTGGACGATGACATTATGGAGGTTGTTAAGCATAATAATTGGCAAAATTATGTAAATATTGATATGATCGAATGTTTTAAAAGTTTTTCTTGGGGTCCTCATCTCGAAAGAAAAATGAATTTTGTAAACCATTTGAATTCATTAGGGGATGCTCAATTTACCGCTGATATAAGGGGTTTAGAAGGTGTCAGTTCAGAGACATTGCTTTCTAAGGACGAAAAAAAAGGACTGTTTGAGTATACCAATATTACATCATGCACAAATGTATTAACAAAATTTACCAATAAATTAAATCCCGGATTTCCACCAATTGATCAAAGAACTTTTTCTGCTTTTCATAAATTAATGGCAGAGGTAATTGAGGATAAAGATTTCATTTTTAATTTTGAGCAAGAAAGAAATTTTAGCAGATTTCAGAATTCATTTGATGGCTATTTCAATGCAAATTTTTCACGAGATGAAAAATGTAAAAAAGAATATGAATTACGAAAAAATGAAATAAATAAAAATCTTACTGAAAAATCACTTCCCCTAATTCAAGCTCAGACAGAAAAATTTTTGGAATTGACGGAAGATGATTTACTTAAAAAAAGCTTTCAAGGATTAGTAACTAATTTTTATTCGAATCTGGATAATCCAGGGGATACTTTTAAAAATAAAATTAATAAATTAAGGAATTGTTTTGCAAATCTAGATCCCTCTATTCTTAGGCAGGGAGATGCAGAGCATGTGCGGAAGAAATCTGAATTATATGAAGTTTCTGCTTTTCGCGCCAGGCGGGATAAAAGTTTTATTGAAGAAATTCTTCCCGATGTTAATAAATTTAGACCGGAGTCGTCATTCAGGGGTTGGGGTTTAAAAATTGAGTTTAATGAAAGGGATCAAATATTTATTGGTGGCAAAGAGGTGAAGCAAATAGTTAATAAGGGTGGCAGAAATATTATTGAAGATCTCCGCAAAGATTTTCCAGATGATGCCGAATCATTTCAGCTCGGTGTCTTAGATTTTTTTAGAAATACTGAATCAGCTCAATTGATTTATGTCGATTCAAATACTCAACCATTACTATTAGAAAAGAATAATAAAAAAACTTTAATATTAGATGATAGTCCACAAGGTTTTAAAGTATTAGAACCTTCTCACAACGATAAATTAGGACTTTCTGTAGATGGAGTTCCTCAGGGGTCTCAAAATGCTAAACTTCAAGACGTAGCTGAAGGGCCAATTAGATACGCTCCACCCCCAGCACCAATGGCAGTGCATAGAGTTGGGGGACCGAAACCATCGGCACAGGAAATGCTTAAAGAAATTAAGAAGCATATAGATATAAGATTTGAATTGATTGAAGAAAAGTTAAAAAATCCAAATGCAGTTATAGTAATTCCGGGTTTTTATGATAATTCTCCAGATGGTTACAAACATTATCTTGGATCGGGGAATGCGAAAGGCCAATGGCTGGGAGTAGATGCAACTGGATTTTCAGGGTCGCAATGCGAAGATTATATGAATAAAAAAATTAAAGCATTAAAAAAAGGTTATTCAGAAGATCGAATTTTATTTGGAAATGTTGGTGTTAAATTGTCTGAGGGTCTAAATCGCGAATATTATTTACCGCAATATCCAATGCTTGGTAAATTTGAAGGTCCGGACCTAAATGTACAATTGGACCGGCAACAATTAACAATTGCCCAAGGAGAATTGTTATATAAGTATGCCTCTCTTTGTAAAAAATTAAAGTTAACTCCAAAAATAAATGGCACGACATATGATGCAAGAATTGAAGAATATAGGCAATTTTTATTTATAGGTGCAAATGCGCGCTTTAAAAATAAAGAATTTTATCATGTGTGGGGAGCGAATGTTGAAAATTTTAATATCCAGCCAAATTCAAGTAAAATTGTGGGGGGTGGTCAAGCGCAGGGTTTTAGAGAGCAAAAGAATGGTATAATCGGAATCGTCACCACCCCACTTGGAATAAATAGCCCTCAAGATCTTTCGAAATTGAGTGAAGTTTGCAAAACATACGGGCAAGCGCCATCGCAAAAGCCAGGGACGGCGGTGGTGCATCGAAAACATGATGGGGTTCTATTGACTGATGCCTTGTTAAGTTTTAGTGGAGCTATTATGAAGGCAGTTGGGGAGATGCTCTGAGTATAAAATAATCTGGCCAAAAGAACCGCGATTACAATTTTTAGGCATAATTAAAAAAATGGGATGATGGAAATCACTTTCAAACCTACAATCACATGATCTAGTAACAAAATCTTATATTTTTTTTATAAGATATGCTATTATTTGGTTAAAAAAATGATAAAAAAAATGCTTAAAATGCGGTAAAT
>CAMDCJ010000024.1 GCA_945890035.1 Rickettsia typhi | reverse complement strand
TTTGTTTTAATTTTTATAATAATCTCAAGCCCTTTGATGCTCTAAGTTTTTGACCCCCCACGGCTAAAAGTTTTAACTACCGTTAATACATTTTAGCCTGCTCCCCCTCAAGGGGGGAACTAGAACCCGTTAGCTTTACGAGTATTTTTTTAAGTGTAGGGGCGTAAGCCCTTGAGGGGGAGCAGATTCTAGAAACTTAACGATAGTTAAGTTCCTAGAATCGTGGGGGGTCAAATTGCCGATATAATCAACGCTCTCGAGCCAAAGTAAAATTTATAAAAAACAATTTTCAAAAAAGATTAAGCGTTTATCCGCAAAGAAATTCAAAAAAATAACTCCCCGATTCCAAATATAAATCCAAAATGGTTTAAATTTTATAGCTTGATTTTATTTTTTTCATCACCTAGAATCGAGCAAGAGTAAATGAATTTGTGATTTTAACAATCGCTTATTTTATCAAAGAAATTAACTTTTCTTACCTACTCAGTCGTGGTTTTTGGGCGTTTAAATGAAATTAAATTTCTGCCTAATTGTCCTTAAGTAAATATAATAAATCAATATGCCAAAAGTAAAAACAAATAGCGGTGCCAAGAAGCGTTTTCGCGTTACCGGAACTGGAAAGTTAATTCACAAACAAGCTGGAAAAAGACACAATCTCGGCAAAAAAAGCCAAAAACGTATTAGAGATTTGCGTAAGGGCGTTCCTCTTTCCGAAGGTCATGCGCACAGCATTCTAAAGTTCAAAATGCCTTACAGTCGCTAGGCAAATCACAATATGTTGAAAATCAAATTTAAATTCTAAGGAAAAAAATGAGTCGTGTTAAAAGAGGCGTTACCAAAAGAGCTCGCCACAAGAAAATTCTAAAAATGGCTAAAGGCTATCGTGGTCGTGCCAAAAATTGTTTTAGAATTGCAATTGAAAAAGTTGAAAAAGCATTGCGTTATGCATATCGCGATCGCAAAGCCAGAAAAAGAGATTTTCGTGGTTTGTGGATTCAGCGTATCAATGCTGGAGTTAGAGAGCATGGAATGGTTTATTCAAAATTCATCAATGGTTTAAAATTAGCAAAAATTGATCTCGATCGTAAAGTTCTTTCAGATTTGGCGATTCGCGATAAAGAAACTTTTGCAAAAATCGTTGAAAAAGCTAAAGCTTCCCTAGGAGCTGTTTAATAAGGCTTTCGTGATAAAATTTTTAATTCAAAAACCATTCTAGATTTAATTTTCTAGATAGGTTTTTATAAAAATCATTTTCCCATATTTAATTTACAATACACAAAGCCTAAGGCGCAGTAAAGTAATTAAATATGGGAAATTTTATAAATCGCGACATCAAAAATATAAAATCTCAAAATTTTATAATAATGATTTCGCGATATTTTTTTGATAAAATTTAGGGGAATATCTCAGAATTTTTCTTATGCAAATCACTTAAATTTTATAAATGAATTTATATAAAGGTCTAGTCAAATTTGACAAAGATAATAAAATCGAAGATGTTGTCGTTATAGATGAGGGTTTCTCTTGGGGGGCTTTAATCTTCAACCCGATATGGTTTTTATTCCATAAAATGTGGTTAGAATTTTTTTTGTTTTTGTCGATATTAATTTTTTTTAATTGGACTTCTAGATTTGGAATTTACGATTTTTTTATGGAGGCGTCTTTGATTTTTATGATGGCCTTAAACTCCAAAAGTTGGTATTTTGACGCCCTTACAAAACGCAAAAAATACTGTTTTATGGCAATGGTTTTCGGGATGAATCCTACGGAGGCAAAAATAAAATTTATAAATCAAATTAATTTGCAAAATAAAGAAAATAATGAAAAAATTATTTTTAGTGACAATTTGTTAAATCCAAAATATTTTAAATAAACCCGAGGTTTTTTAATGAAAATTATAATTATTGATTATGGAGCGGGAAATGTGCAATCGATTTTCAACGCTATCAAAGAAATTGATGATAAATCGGATATAATTATTTCAAATAAAGTAATCGATTTAAAATCTGCTAATTATTTTATTTTACCTGGAGTCGGAGCCTTTGGTGATTGCATGGAAGGGCTTAAATCGGTAGATGGTTTCCTTTCTGAATTGCGCAATCAAATTCTAAAATACAAAAAGCCTTTTTTAGGAATTTGTGTTGGAATGCAGGTTTTGGCTTCGTCGGGATTAGAAAATGGCGAACATCAGGGATTGGGATTTATCAACGGCAAAGTTGAGAAAATCGTTGGTGATGAAAATTTGAAAATTCCCCACATGGGCTGGAATTCTTTAAAAATAAAGCAACCAAAACATGCGATTTTTAGAGATATAAAAGAAGAAGAAAATTTTTATTTTGCTAACTCCTATCATTTTATTTGTCAGAATGATAATAACGTTTTGGGCTATGTAGATTATGGTGCGAAGATTAATTCGGTAATTGCCAAAGATAACATCGTTGGAGCGCAATTTCATCCAGAAAAAAGTGGTGAAGCGGGGCTAAAATTTCTAAAAAATTTCCTGGCTTGGCGTCCTTAAAATCTAGTTCAAATGAAAATTTCAGAATTAATTGAAAAATCTTTATTTGATGATGAAAAAGGTTATTATAAAACCAAAAATCCAATTGGCAAAAATGCTGATTTTATAACAGCTCCAGAAATTTCACAAATCTTTGGAGAGCTTGTTGCCATTTATCTCATCCATGTTTTTCAAAATTCTAAAAAACCAATTTCTTTGGTCGAAATGGGCGCTGGCAAAGGCACGTGGTTTAAAGATATTTTACAAACAATCGATAAATTAGCGCAAAAAAATAATCCTCAAGCCCTTGATTTTCTAAGATATGCACAATTTCATATTATTGAGATCAATCCGGTTTTACAAAAAATTCAACAACAAAATCTACATAATTTTTCAATAAAATGGCATAAAAATTTTGACGATTTTGTTGAACAAAAAAATGGCGAAATATTTTTTATTTCCAATGAACTTTTTGACTGTTTTGCAATTGATCAATATGTTAAAACAAATCAAGGTTGGTGCGAAAGATTGGTTGGCTTTGGCGATCAAAAAAATTTAGAAAGTCCACAATTTTTTCTTGAAGAACTTAACTCAAAAACAAATAATTTTGTTGAGAAGAAATTAGGAAAATTTTTAGCACAAAGCGCTCCAATAAACGCAGTTTTTGAACATTCAAAAACTGCTAAAGAATTTATGATAAAATTATGCGAAGCCATTAAAAAAACGGGCGGAATCGCTATAAATTTTGATTATGGTTATAGCGAATATGAATTTGCCAACACATTACAAGCTATAAAAAATCATCAAAAAATTGCATTTTTAGACGGGCTTCAAGATTCCGACATTTCTTCGCGCGTGGACTTTCTGGCGCTTGATAAAATTGTTAAAAATTTTGAACTTAATTCTTCTTTAATAACGCAAAAAGAGTTTTTATTAAGTCTAGGAGCTCAAGAAAGAGTAGGTGTTTTAATTGAAAAAAATCCACATTTAGCGCAAGAAATCGAAGCTGGATTTCAAAGATTAATCGCGAAAAATCAAATGGGCGAACTTTTTAAAGTCCATATTTTTTGGAAATAATAAAATGGCTAAATGATGATTTGCAAATCAGCTTGGTATTCAATTGAACTTTTAGATTTTCGCTTTATTATTTTTCTATTCAAATAAATTTTAATAATCTTGAATCATGAAAAATATTCAAAAAATTTCCGCAGAAAATGTCGATATTGGCGATTTTAATTACCAAAATTTAGACCAAAATATTCAACAAGATTGGCAAGTTGAAGAAGTTCTAAAATTATTTTCAATGCCTTTTAGCGACTTGATTTTCAAGGCCTCAAATCTTCATCGCCAATTTCATAATCCCAATGAAGTGCAAATTAGCACTTTATTAAGCATTAAAACCGGAGCTTGTCCTGAAAATTGTAAATACTGCCCGCAATCGGCGCATTATAATACGGGCTTAGAAAAGGAATCTTTGATGGCGATTGAGAAAATTTTAGAATCGGCAGAAAGCGCCAAGAAAGCAGGAGCTTCTAGGTTTTGTATGGGAGCGGCGTGGCGTAGTTTGCATGATCGTGATGTTGAAAAAATTTGTGAAATTGTTGGGGCGGTTAAAGAAACCGGCTTGGAAACCTGCATGACTCTAGGCATGCTCACTGATTTACAAAGTAAAAAATTAAAAGAAGCGGGCTTGGATTATTATAATCACAATATCGATTCTTCCGAAGAATTTTATTCAGAAATTATTTCGACGCGCAATTTTGCCGATCGCCTTAACACTTTAAAAAATGTACGCGAAGCCGGTTTAAATGTGTGTTCGGGCGGAATTGTTGGCATGGGTGAAGCGCGAGAAGATCGTGCTAAAATGTTGATCGTGCTTGCTAATTTGCCAAAGCAACCTGAGTCGGTTCCGATTAATATGTTGGTGAAAGTCAAGGGGACGCCACTTGAAAATGTTGCGAACCTCGATCCTTTTGAATTTATTCGCACTATTGCCGTGGCTCGCATCATGATGCCGAAAACAAAAGTACGATTATCGGCGGGTCGCGAAGAAATGAATGAGCAAACTCAAGCCTTGTGTTTCTTGGCGGGAGCCAATTCAATTTTTTATGGCGAAAAACTTTTAACGACGCAAAATCCACAAACTCAAAAAGACCAAGAATTATTTGCAAAGCTTGGGATTAAAGGGGTTTAGCGCTAATTGCCATATTTAAATTTGGCATAATTCGAAAGATAATAAAAAAATTGACAATAAATAAAATTTAAATTTATACTAAAAAAACACAATATTTATCAAAAGAATTCCAAGTCCGCTAAAGAGGTTTTCACCATTCGTTTAGCAAAACTTTCAAATAAAATATTTACAATTCAAAATTAATTAACTATGTCAAATTACGAAAAAAAATTAAATGAAATGGGAATTGCGCTTCCTACTCCTTCAGCGCCCGTTGCCAATTATGTTGGCTTCGTAAAAACTGGTAATCTAGTTTTTATTTCTGGACAATTGCCTTTGGAAAACGGTAAATTGCAAGCAATCGGTAAAGTCGATATTGAGGTTTCGGTTGAAGAAGCTAAAAAGGCTGCGCGTCTTTGCGCTATCAACATTATTGCTCAATTAAAATTGGCGTGTAATGGCGATCTCGATAAAGTTGCTAAGTGCGTAAAACTTGGAGTTTTTGTTAATGGTGGCGCTAATTTTAAAGATCATCCAGCGGTTGCTAATGGCGCTTCCGATATAATTGCCGAAGTTTTTGGTGATGCCGGCAAACATGCTCGTGCAGCGGTTGGATCTGGCTCGCTACCTTTTGGAGTGGCGGTTGAAGTTGATGCAATTTTTGAAGTGCTTTAAAAATTTCTTAAAAAAATAGTGCTTTGAATTTTTTTTGAACTAGTTTTAAAAAAAATAATTTAAACAATAAGTTCAATGTTACTCTTCGATAAAGTTTTAAGAAATCTTGTAAAGATTTGCTTGGTGGTAGTTATTCTTTTTGCGATTTTATTCGCAACGTCTCTGGTTTTAGATTGGAGAATGAAGGAAAATAATAATGTCTCTCAAAAAGTTATAATTGGTCGTGGAAGCGCGGAAGTTAAGGCGATTCCCGATGTTGCAAATTTTATTTTTTCAGTAAAAAAAATGCAAAAAGAAGCCAAAGATGCGCAACAAAAAATGCTAGAAGTTTCGGGTTTAGCATTGCAAATTCTTGATAAAAAGGGTGTTGCTAAAAAAGATATAAAGACCATAAATTATTCAACTTATCCAGAATATGAAAAATCCGAAGAGTGCTCGGGAGGCATATGCTCCGACTCAAAAAATACTTTAAAAGGCTTCGCTTCTAATCAAACTTTTTCGGTTAAGGTTCGCGACATTGCTAAAGCTTCAGAAATATTAAATGAGCTTTCTTCGCTTGGGATTGAAGAGGTTGGAGGTTTAACATTCGTAATTGATTCAGTGGAAAAAATAAAATACCAAGCACGAATTCAGGCTATTGTAAATGCTAAAGTTCAAGCGCAATCAACGGCGAGCGCACTAAATGTTAAATTAAAAAGAATTGTAAAATTTGCTGAAGATGAAAATAATGGATTTCAACCGCTTTACGCTCGAGCTGCAATGAGTGCAAGTGTTGATAGCGGATCAAAAAACTCAGAAATTCAAGTTGGCGAAGAAAGTGTGCGCTCGTCGGTTGTGGTGACTTATGAATTCGAATAATGAAGATAATTTCGTGGAATATTAATTCTCTTCGATTGCGGTTGCCTTTATTAAAAAAATTTGTTGATAATTATAATCCTGACATCATTTGTTTGCAAGAAACTAAGGTTTCCAACGAAGAATTTCCTTTAGCCGAAGTTCGCTCTTTGGGCTTTGATTTTATTGAGTTTGATGGCGAAAAATCATATAATGGTGTGGCAATTTTTTCAAAATATCCGATTAATAAAATTGAAAAAATCGATATTTTAAATTATGAACATAAGCGCCATATTTTTGCTCAAATTAAAACTCCAATTGGCGAAATAAATCTTCATAATTTTTATGTGCCGGCGGGAGGCGATATTCCTGATGTTGTGCTCAATAATAAATTTGATCATAAGTTAAAATTTATCGACTGGATGAGTGGATATTTTTTAAAAAATCCTCAACAAAAAACAATTATTTTGGGTGATTTTAATATTGCCCCCAAGCCACAAGATGTATGGTCGCATAAGCAATTATTAAAAGTGGTTTCGCACACTTTAATTGAAGTTGAGAAATTAGAAAAATTACAAAAATCTTTAAATTTTGTAGATACTCATCGTTTTTTGGCGGGCGCAGATTTAAAATTATATAGCTGGTGGAGTTACAGAGCCAAAGATCCACTTCAATCGGATCGTGGGCGTAGACTTGATCATATTTGGATAACTCCAGATTTAAAATCTTCGTTAAAAGATGCTAAAATTTATCGTGATTTTCGTTTGGAAAAAATGCCGTCAGATCATGTCCCAATTGAGATTTCAATTTTTTAGTGATGGCTTTAGTTGAAATGGCGTTGGGTCAATTTCTGAGTGCGGTAATTGCAAATCGGGAGGAATTGCTTTCACCGCACCCAGCACGCATTTGTGGGTTTGCGTAGATGATTTGTAAAACATTATTTTACGAAATAAAATATAATTATACTAATCTAAGACTCAATAGAATTTTAACTATCTCAAATACAATTTCTCATTTTGAGAATCAATTTTTATTTCCTAATTTTTTGTGATTTTAAAGTTATTAATTGAGAGCAATATTTATAAATAATTTAAAAAAATTATTATAGATGGAGGCTTTTATATCAATGGTTTTGCAATTTTAAAAATTAAAAAAGATTAATTGAAATTTAAAAAAATCGCTTATTTAAAAGTATAAATTTTTTTAGCTTAAAGATGTGGCGCGAAATTATATTTAGAAAAAATTTGCTACTATTTTTAAATTTAACAAAGAGTTTTTTATCGATGTTGTGCAATTTTAATTTGAAAAATTTCAAATTAAAAAATTATTATGGCGGACGGGGAGGGATTTGAACCCTCGATAGAATTTTGTCCTATACACACTTTCCAGGCGTGCGCCTTAAGCCGCTCGGCCACCCATCCGCAATCTAGAATTATATCATGCTATTTTGATTTAAAAAAGACAGCATTTTAAAATCTAAAATTAAATTTTATATTTTTGGCTAAAAATTCAAAAAATCTTCAGCCTAAAGGAGGTGCTACTTAGTTTTTTGAAACTTTTATCTCAAAAATATTTTGTTTAAAATAACATTTTTTGAAATGAGATGATATTATTTTTTATTGAGAAAGGCAATTATTTTTTTTGAAGTGCATTCGTTAAAATTCTTGGAAATAAAAATGCTATCAAATTCTTATCTTTAAATAATTCAAATAAATTAAGTAAATTAAAAGATATATTTTATCAGAAATTGCGTAGCTTAGGCGCTAAATTTTGACAAAAAATCTTATGAATAAATCAAGAGATTTTATTTCAAAAAATCTCGATTAATTATTGAGCCAAAGATTTGGCGTTGTAGATGCAAAGCATGCTCTCGGCAAGTCTTAGCGTAAATTGACGAGAGACGATTGGCACTACAACATAGCGGTCTCTTATTGTATAAGTAACGGGAGTTTCGTTGCCGTTGATATCTACAACGCTAATTGTTGGAATTACGAGATTATCATTGGCAAATTGGAAATGCGTCTCGTTGCCATCGTCATAAACTTTTAAAGGCATAATATTGTCTGACTCTCCAGAGAATCTATAATCAAAATTTAAATTTGAGCTTTCGGGATTTCTATCGATTATGCCGGGAAGTTTTTCATCAACTCGTGCTTTTGGAATTGGGGTGTGAATTACTCCAGTTAAATCTCCACTTGAAAGGGGTGCTTTTTCTTTGCGAGGACGAGCTGCAACATTTGGAACCGCTAATTGCGGAGGAATTGGCAATGGTTGTCCAATTTGCGGATAAAAAAAGCGAACAGTATAAACTAGATCTTCATCGGCTTTGCCGGTGAATTCGTCTGACCTGATGTCGAAGTGATAAATTCTTCTATTGGTAATGATTGTCATGTTAGTGTGAGCGGCGATCTCGAGCGGGCGAATAAACAATCTTTTGCCGGCGGGAGTTAAGCGCCAAGCAAATGCCTCTCCAACCGAAATCATTTCTATTTCTTCATCTTCGGAAAATTCTATAAAAGATTGATAATTGTAATAAAATTTTAATTCGTAAACCTCGTTTGGATTGTATACCAAAGTTCTAATTCTTGAATCCGTGG
Organism: Rickettsia typhi; assembly: GCA_945890035.1. GTDB lineage: Bacteria > Pseudomonadota > Alphaproteobacteria > Rickettsiales > UBA1997 > CAILUF01. The sequence goes on along the minus strand of CAMDCJ010000024.1, from coordinate 7,863 downwards.
TAATCGGAGTTTGAGCGTTGCAGGGCAGTGCAAGCATGCAAAGCACTAGAGCCTTGCAAAATATTTTTATTATGAATTTTAATTTTGATGTTTTCATAATTTTAATAAGAATAATCTTCTCCAATTTCAAAATTTGAAACTTGGAAACCAAGAGGGTTTATTAATCTTTCTTCCATTGAAAGAGTAATGTCGGGCGCGAAAAAGAAATTCATAAACAAAATTTCATTTTTAGTTATCGGCGGAGTTCCGGAGGTTACGATTTCACTGGTGCTACGAATTTCTAAGCTATTGGTATCTTTAAACAATAAAGACTTTACTTTGGTTGTAATGGTCGAGCCTCCACCAAGGATATTCGGATTTATTCTTTTTTTGTAAGCATTGTAAATCGCCGGAGAAGAAAATAAACGCGCAACCTCAGAATCTTGTTTGTAGGTTTTTGGATTATAATTCATCGTTGCCTGAATATATTTGTTGATGAAATATCTGCGCATTACTTCATTAGCAGTATAGTTCTGAGAGGTTGGCTGTTGAATTGTTGTAGCTATGCCAGTTTTTTCGTCAATCTCAATAACATAAGGCTCAAGAGATTTGGATGACATCATGTTTTTCACGAAAGTCACTGAAGCGGCAACCGCAATAATCGATATTATTGTGAGCAACAATAAAATGTTTCGTTGCACAACAACAATTTGATAACGGTTTGAATACCAACTTTTTATTTTTATTTTTTTACTTTCTTTATCAGACATTGAAATTAAAATTACCTAAAAAAAATCACTATTTAATTTTATACTTTAAAAGCTAAAGAACTTGATTAATATTTCAAGCTAACAATTAACTTTAAAAAAAATTTTTTTAAAAAAACTAAAATGAATCTTATAAATAACGATAAAATACCACTTTCTCAAAAATTAGAACAACTTAATTGGTTACTAATTTCTTTGTTAATCACTTTAGCATTTATTGGCTTTGTTATGCTTTATTCGGCAGCAGGCGGTTCCTTCAGGCCATGGCTTATTCGCCAGCTTGGTTTTTTCTGCTTATTCTTTCCGTTAATGATTTTTATTGCGATTACCGATATTAAGGTTTGGTTCAAAGTTTCTTATTTATTTTATGCTATTGCCTTGGGGATGGTTATTTTAGTTGATGTAATGGAGCAATTGAGTCATAATGCAATGGGCGCGACTCGGTGGTTTAGAATTGGCTCAGTAAAAATTCAACCATCTGAATTAATGAAAGTTTGTACGGTTTTTGCTTTGGCGCGATATTTTTATAGCATCGAGGCCGAAAATATCGGGCGTTTAAAATTTGTAATCCCGCCATTGTTAATGATATTCGTGCCAGTTGCTTTTATTTTCCATCAGCCAGATCTAGGAACGGCAATGATTCTGGCAATGGTTGGTGTAGTGGTTCTTTTTATGGCGGGTGTTAAGCTCTGGAAGTTTGCCTCCGTTGGAATCTTAGCTCTCATTGCAATTCCTTTTGCGTGGCATTTTTTACTTCATGATTATCAAAAACAACGAATATTTACCTTTCTTAACCCTGCTCACGACCCTCTTGGAAGTGGTTATAATATAATTCAATCAAAGATTGCTATCGGCTCGGGTGGATTTTTCGGCAAGGGTTTTCTTGCTGGGACACAAGGTCAACTTGATTTTTTGCCAGAAAAACAAACGGATTTTATTTTCACGATGCTAAGTGAAGAATTGGGATTTATCGGGGGAGTTTTTTTAATTGCAATTTATTCTGCTATAATTGCGATATGCATAAATATTGCCATGAAAACCAAACATCAATTTGGCAGGCTTTTCGTTGTTGGCATAGTAAATATTTTCTTTATTCACATGTTTATTAATATTGGCATGGTGATGGGAATATTGCCGGTTGTTGGGGCGCCTTTGCCATTTGTTTCCTATGGCGGAACTATTATGGGTTCAATGATGATTGGCTTTGGAATGGTTTTAAATATTGATCTAAACCGAGCAACCGATTTGCGCGCCTAGTTAGAATTGGCGATATTTATTTATAAATTTTTTGATTATTTTTTGAAATTTTTTATATTTAAATAAGCGCGAACCAAGGCCTGAGATTTATTTATGCATTCTTGATATTCAAGCTTTGGAACCGAATCGAAAACTACTCCCGCGCCCGCTTGAAGATAAATTTTTTCATCTTTAATTAGCGCCGAACGCAAAGTTATACAAGTTTCCATATCGGAATTACTTGCAAAATAACCAACGCATCCCGCGTAAAAACTGCGACGAATATTTTCAATTTCTTCAATAATTTCCATGGCGCGAATCTTTGGCGCTCCGCTAACTGTGCCGGCTGGAAAGCCTGCAATCAAAGCATCAATAGCATCAAATTCATCGCGAATTTCACCTTCAACAGTTGAAGATAAATGCATAACATGAGAATAATATTCCACTACCATTTTTTTTGAAACCACTACGGAATTAGATTTGGCAATTGATCCGACATCGTGACGACCCAAATCAATCAGCATTAAATGTTCGGCAACTTCTTTTTCATCTCCAAGAAGTTCTTGAGCAATTTTTTTATCTTCTTCGGCAGATTTTCCTCTTTTGCGAGTGCCGGCAAGGGGGCGAATAGTAACGGTTTTATTTTTCAGCGATACCATAATTTCTGGGCTTGAGCCAGTTAAAACAAAATCATCAAATTTTAAAAAAAACAAAAAAGGCGAAGGATTTACGGTGCGAAGCGAGCGATAAAAAAAGAAAGGATCAAGATTTTTATCAAAATTTGCTTTAAATCTTTGTGAAGGCAATATTTGAAATATATCGCCCGCGACGATGTATTCTTTTGATTTCTCGACGGCTTGGCAATATTCTTTTTCAGTAAAATTGCTTTGAAAATTTTCGTCAAATTGAATGTTTTCAAGGCTTTTTTCATGCAAAGGTTCTTGCAGAATTTGCTGTGTTTTATGGATTTTAGAATTTAGTGATTCATAGTCGTCAAAGCTATCTTGATAAAGAGGCGCGCATATTAAAGCGCAATCAAAAAGACTGTCGAAAACAATTAAAATTTGTGGACGAATAAAGATGCTATCGGCGATTTTTAATTCATCGGATAATTTTAAATCGGGAAGATTTTCCATCATGCGCGCCATATCGTAACCCATATAACCAAAAACGCCGGCACAAATAGATGGGAGTAAGTCACAAGAATAATCTAAATGTTGCCAATTTATTTTGCAACCATTAACAAATTCGCGAAAATTATTTATAATATCACCACTTTGCTCGATGAAATTTTGTGGTGAATTCGCAAAATTTTCATTAATAAAAGATTGATTATTAGCGCATTTCCAAATTTTGTCTGGGTTGATTCCGATAACCGAAAAGCGCCCTTTATTGTTACCATTTTCTGCAGATTCAAGCAGAAAATTATAATTATCAAAATGCTTTGAGAGCTTTATATGTGAAGCGACGGCGGTTAATGTATCGGTAGCAATTTTTTTGTATAAAACCGTAGCCTTAAAATTTTTTTTATTATTTAAAAATTCTTCTTTTGTAAAATTTAACGACATTTTTTAATTAAAAACTATGATTTTTTTCCAAAAAATTTTTCATTAATTTCGATTGGATATTTCTTTTGTAAATATTGGTTATATTCAAACATTATATCAGTTGCGAGCATTTCAACGGCTTTTTTCTTAACTTGAACCACCTCTTCGGTGTTAAATTTAACCTTCTGATTTTTACGAACTACGCCAATTAAATATTCGCCCGGAGAAACTGAAATAGCTTTTGTAGCCTCTCCAATTTTAACAACAAAAAGATCTTCCAAAAATTGATTTTTGTAAGGCATTTTTGAAGAACCTAAATCAATATAGAAGACCCTAGGAAAGGTTTTAGATCTTTCAACCGAAAGACCATATCTGCCGGCAATTGATATTGCTTGAGATGGATTTTCGGTGATTTCTTTTTGAATTTGTTGAGCAAGTTTGGCAAGCTCAGACTGCTTTTTTTTGTCAATAATATCAGCAATTATTTTTGATTTAATTTCAGCTATTTCTGGATCGCGACTTTCAATAATTTTTGCAATTTCTAAAGCATAATATTTGCCATTTTTTTCATTTGAAAATATTTTTGAAGGCTGATTTTGTTTTAGAGCAAAGCTATTTTTAACGAACTCGTTCAATAAATTTGCTTCGACGATTTCAATATTGTTTTCATTGCGACCTTCAGCATTGAATGGCGAAGAAACTTCAACAATTTTCAAATTAAATTTAGTAGCAACTTCGGCAAGCGACTTAGAGGTCATAAGCGAATCGTTGATTTTTGTGATTGAATCTTGCAAAAGCCTATCTTTTTTTTCGGCAATCAATTTTTCATAAATTTTATTTTTAACTTCAGCAAAAGGAATTTGCTTTGGGTCGTTAATATTGTTGAGCAAAAATACATGAAATCCTAATTTACTTTCTACTAAATCACTTAATTGATTTAGTTTTAAATCGGAAATTGCTTTGCTGATTTCAGGCGGGAGAGCGTTTTTGGTAATTTTTTCAAGAGTAATATCTTTTAGATTTTTTTTGTGAAAATCTTTGGCAATTTTAGCAAATTGCTCTTTAGTGTTTGATTTTGTGGCATCAAGAGCTGAAACAACTTTTTGATAAAATTCTTGTGCTTGCTCTTTTTTCTCAAAAATCATGTGATAAAAATCTTTATTTTCTTCAACAGAAAATAGTGTTTGATTGTCGTCGTAATATTTTTGAATTTCTTCTGGAGTGGCGACAATAGAGTTTTCAAAGGCTTTTGGATCGACTTCGACATAAGAAGCTTTGCGCAATTCTTTAGTTTTATATAGCGCTTTATTTTCAGCGTGGAATTTAGTAATTTCTTCGTCATTTGGAGCGACGATTCCACGAACATTATCTTTGCTAACTTTGATTACATCAACAATGCGTTTTTCTTGATTGAATTCTTCAATTTCGATGGCACTTTTAAAGTTAACTGGAGACGCCATTGACAAGGTTTGAATTATCATTTCAGCCGACACTTCATTGCTTACTTCGTGAATATAGCGCTCTTCATCGAGGCCATTATTTTTCAAAAAATTACTAAATTTTTCGTGATCAAATTTACCATCTTTATCTTGAAAATTAGTATCTTCAGCAACGGTTTTTAAAATTAATTTTTTACTACCGAAAGCGCCGATTTCATTGCTAATTTTTTGAATCAATATTTTTCTAACCAAGCGACTTGAAAGGTCGGATTTGAATTTTTCTGAATATAAATATTCTTCAATCTCAGGCGTTGAACCCTTGACTGATCTAATAATTTTACGATCAACATCGAGAGCTTTTTCAAAAGCATTTGCGGAAAATTTTTCATTCGCAATTTTTAAAACCCAAGAATTCGGCATTCCCGTTATGAAACCACTAATTCCAAATAAAACAAAGCTCAAGCCAACAATTGCTAAGACAATTTTAAAGAAAATATTTTTTGCTAATCTACGAAACTTATCCATGATAAATATAATTTTATTAATCAAAAATTGACACAAAGGTTTATTTTGCGACAGACTTAAATTGTGTATAACTTATAATAAAAAATCATTAAACATAAATCAACAGCATCCTTTTAAAATCCATACAATAAATTTATTTTGTTGTTTTTTTAATAAATTTTTTTAATTTTGTAAGTAAGTTTTAAATTTATATCAATATTATTATGTTAATAGTTCAAAAATTTGGTGGAACTTCGGTAGGCGACATAGATCGCATCAAAAATGTTTCCAAAAAAGTAAAAGCGGAGCTTGACAAAAAAAATAAAATCATAGTCGTGGTTTCCGCAATGTCAGGCGTTACTAATCAATTGGTTGAGTATTGCAATCAAGTTTCTAGATTGCTAACAAACGAATCTTTGACTGAATATGATTCAATAGTTGCAACTGGAGAACAAGTTACTTGTGGATTATTGGCTTTAGAATTGCAATCGATGGGTTATAAAGCTCGTTCATTATTGGGTTGGCAAATTCCTATAAAAACTGACGGCGTTCACAGTAAGGCAAGAATTGACGAAATCGACGGAGAATATTTGTTAGAAAGTCTTAACGAATATGATGTCGTGGTAATAGCCGGTTTTCAAGGAGTTTGTCAAAAAACAAATCGAGTAACTACTTTGGGAAGAGGTGGATCTGATACTTCGGCAGTTGCAATTGCGGCCGCGGTTAAGGCTGATTTGTGTGATATTTATACCGACGTTGACGGTGTTTATACTACGGATCCCAGAATTACCGACAAAGCGCGACGCTTAAAAAAAGTAACCTACGAAGAAATGCTTGAAATGGCTTATAGCGGTTCAAAAGTTTTGCAAACTCGTTCGGTTGCGATGGCGATGGCGCACAATGTGCGCGTAAGAGTTTTGTCATCTTTTGGCGAAGTTAATGAAAATTCAGGAACAATTTTAGTAAACAATAATGAGGAAATTATGGAGCGTCGTTTAATTACAGGAATTAGTTATTGCAAAACCGATGTGCGATTAACTTTAATAAAAATGCCCGATCATCCGGGTCTTTCGGCGGTTATATTTGGAGCATTGGCGCAAAAAGAGGTCAATGTTGATATGATTGTTCAAAATATTTCTGCCGATGGCAAATTTATCGATATAACTTTTACAACTAGCAAAGATGAACTCGAGCGCGCCAAGCACGCCATCGATTCAATCAAAGATGAAGTTAAATTTACCGATCTTAAAATTGATGACAATATTGCCAAAATTTCAGTAATTGGAGTTGGCATGATTAGCCATTCGGGAGTTGCTCACACCATGTTTAAAACTTTGGCAGATAAGGGCATAAATTTATTATTAATTTCAACTTCAGAAATTAAAATTTCTGTTTTGATCGCCAAAGAATATGGAGAACTTGCGGTGCGAGTGCTTCACGACGCTTACGGTCTTGAGAAATAATTGTTTTTAAAGTAATTATTTTAATTTAAGGCATTGCATTTATCCGTATTTACCATAATGCTTGCAATGCATACTTGCTCTAGCTCCCCCCTTGAGGGCTCTTCGCGTTTAAAAAATAGCCTAAACGGCTATTTTTAGCGAAGAGGGGCGATAAAATCGCAACGGTAGTTGCGATTTGGGAGCCGTGGGGGGTCAGAAAACTTAGAGCATCAAAGGGCTTGATATTATCGCAAAATTGCAACAAAAAAATTCAAAGATGGCGATTTCTTGATTTTTTTTAATTTAAAAAATATTTCGATTTTTCCTAAAAAAACCATCCAAAAATTTCAAAAATAATTTAAAAAATTATCAATTCTTGTTTAAAAAATTTATAAATTTGTGGATTAAAGTTAAAATCAAGAAATTGACTTTTTTGGAATTTTTTTTGCGGATAAACGTTTCATCTTTTTCTTCGAAAAAGATTCACGACTGGGATTCGCGTCGCTTACGCTCCTGATCCCGTTCTTCGCTAAAAATAGCCGTTTAGGCTATTTTTTTAACGCAAATAACCCCTCAAGGGTGGAGCTAGAGCCCGAAAGCTTTCAGAGTTTATAAGAATTTAAAAAACATTTTTTAAATATTGGTTTTTTAAAATACGAAAATAAAATCACCGTTCCAATTTTTATTTTTGGTTAATTGGGAATGTTTTGAAATAGACATAACTCTTTCTTTTTGTTAATTGTTGATAAATATACTGCAATTTTAAGAGAAAAAGTCTAAAGAAAAATTAAGATTTTCTGTCCGAAAATCGGGGATCACTACAACTTTGCAACGCCCCCATTTCCCAAACATTAAATAACTAATCTCTCACGAATAATCATTGTTGAATGTTAAAGTAAAAATTCACAAAATATAAACACCACCATGCTAATTCGCGTGAAACTAATTT
>CAMDCJ010000023.1 GCA_945890035.1 Rickettsia typhi | reverse complement strand
ATTCAACCTATCTTTTCTCGACTTCTGGTCTTGGAAATGCTTATTCTGGTTCGACAACTGGCTCTCATGATGTGAGTGATGTGTTTTTTAACCCAGCAGTAACTGCGGGCAAAGATAAAAGTGAAGTCATTACTTCACTCAGTTATTTGAGGTTAGCAATTGATCCCGATAATATTTCTTCAAATTTTAAACATCCCGTTTTTGGTACAATAAAAAGAGATGATGCTGAATCAAGAAATGTTGGAACGCAAAAATTAGTTCCCGCTCTTTATTTTTCTTCGCCGATCAATGATAAAATGGCGTTCAACTTGGCAATCACTTCGCCATTTGGTTTAGAAACTAGATATAAAAAAAATTCGCCAGGAAGATTTCGCGCTTTAAATAGCTCGATCTCAACTTTAAATCTTAATCCATCTTTGGCTTATAAATTAACCGATGATTTATCATTTGGAGCTGGTGTTATGGCTCAATATTACACTGCAGATCTTACGAATGAAGTCTTTACTGGCCTAGCATCTCCAGCGACTGGTCTTGCAACGGTAGACGGCTCTGATTGGGGTTATGGTTATAATTTCGGTTTTAAATATGATATTTCTAAAGATTTAAAAGTTGGCTTGGGATATCGTTCTAAAATTGATTATAAATTAAAAGGCAATCTTGATGTTGGTGATAATTTGGTAGTATCGAAATTTAAAGCCAAAACCACTACTCCTGAATCAATGTCGCTCGGTGTTGCATATAATGTTAATCCTGAATTACAAATCGTTGCTGATTCAACTTGGACAAGATGGTCAAGACTTAAAAAGCTTGATATCATAGCTCAAAATGCCTTGTTAAGCAATACAACTCAATTCAATTGGAATGATTCTTACCTTAATTCAGTCGGTGCTAATTACGCTTTAAATAAAAATAATTTATTGCGAACTGGTTTGGCTTATGAAAAAGAAGCAATCAATAATAGAAATCGTGAACAAAGAGTTCCAAGTTCTGATAAATATTGGATTTCCGCAGGCTTGAATCACAAACTTGGTGATGGCTTTGAAGTTGATTTGGCTTATGTTCATCAAATCTATAGAACCGCAAAAATTAATATGACGGATTATGGTACAAAAGGCGAGGGAACTGTCACGGGAAAATATAAAACCTCGGTTGATGTTGTTTCTATAGCGTTAAAAAAACAATTCTAATTATAATTAATACTACTTTAATGCTTTTATCGGCGGACTATAATGGAGGACTTGCTTAGGCAAGTCTTTTCCATTTAGCTCCCGCCTAAGGTTTTTTTAAAAGTTGAAGATGAATATGAGTTTTATATGTCGGGTGAAAATCGATTATTAAATGGCGCATCCAAGCGCTTCTGACTTACTCTGTCGCAATTATATCCCCGATAGCTCCTCCCCGCGAAATTTTGATTAAAAGAATGAGTTCCCATAAAAAAGTTGTTTTTGGCGTATCAACATAAATCGTCCCAATCGAAATCGATAAAATATTTACATAATTTTCAGATTTATCAAATAAAAATAATTCATTGGAGCTTGATTATGGCTCTTCGGATATAATTATTGGTATTGCTAAAATTAAAAGAGATTGAATTTATAATGATTTCAATGATAATTATGGGAAAGTCGTTTATTACATGTTTTAAAGATATTTAATCTCTTTGTTGAGAAATATAATTTTTATGTCATAAATAAGTTAACCATCATTGCAATTTATTAAAGCAAAAGACCCGCACCTCAATTTATTATAGTTTTTGTATATTATCAAAAAAATAAAACATGTTAAAAAGTAGCTGTCCAAAAATAGTTCAATTTTTAAATGAAGATTTTAATCGAAGCCAATATAACATGTTCTGGGGTGCCATATTATCATTGGTTGGACACCCTCTTTATTGGTTTATATGTCAACATGTAATTAATGAAAAATATGATAGCGTATTTTTCAGATTTAGCTCCAGCGCAAGTTCTTTATTAATCATATTTCTCTTATATTTAGCTAGTAAATTTGTAAAAATTAAACCATTAGTCACCATTTTTTGGTATTTTTGGGTTATGTGGATTTTGCCGATCACATTTACATATATAATGCTTTTAAACGATATATCTAAATTGTGGTTAGTTGCCGAAATGATGATGATATTCTTGGTAATTTTGTTTATTTCAAACATTTTTTTGATAGTATTAATTTTATTTTCCGGTTTATTTTTTGGTTTTTTATTTTTTGATTTATATGGCGCGATTCAATTAGAAACTACATTTAATGAAATACTTAGAATTGGAACTCTGGTACCTTTGGCGCTATTATCGGGAACGCTCTTTTTATCAAAAGCGAAAAAAGGTGATTTTGAAAAGCGCAAGGGAAATTTTCTCAGATTATTAGATGGATCAATCGCTCATGAACTTAGAAATCCACTCAATAGCATCAATGTCGTAGCTATGCAAATCGAAAGTTTTTCCCATGAAATTAAAAGAAGCATGATTTACAAGGAAGATATAAAATTTCTTGAAAAATCAATCAACAATAAAGAATTAATCGAAAAAATAATTAACAATTCTGAAATTTCTAAAAATGAAAAAAGGGTGCTTTTCAAGCATGTTTCTTCCATAACTCAATCTATAAAAGAAGCTAACAATATTATTGATCTAGTTCTTAGCGATATGAGTGAAAAATCGATTGACGAATCAGAATTTATTTATTTAAAACCACAAGAAATAGTCGATATAATTCAAAAATATTATCAAAATTTAGATTCAAATCTTTCTAAAATTATTTTCAACTTACCCGATGATAAAAATTCTAATAATTTTTATTTTAAAACCATGCTCGATAGGTTTTCTTTTATTTTTAATAACCTTATCAAGAACTCTCTCTATTACTCCTCAAGCTTTCCTGATTTCAATATAACAATTGGTTTTGAGCAGAAAAAAATTAACGGCAAAAATTATAATATTATTTATTTTCTCGATAATGGTCCGGGGATTAGTCCGGACAAAATGGATAAATTATTTAAAGATTTCTCAACATTTAGTAAAAAAGGCGGAACTGGCTTAGGTCTAGCTTTTTGTAAGAAAAATATGAAAATTTTTGATGGCGATATTATTTGCGAATCAAAATATGGAGAGGGTAATCAAGGCTGGACAAAATTCTCTCTCTTGTTTCCGTATCCAACTGAAGAAGATATAATTAAGACAAATTTAAATTCAAAAAAGAAAAAAATTCTTATAGTTGATGATCATAAAATTAATATAATCGCTCTAAAAAATAAAATTGAAAAATGTTTGCCATTGATGATTTGTGATGTTGCAAATGGAGGGAGAGAAGCCATCGCCAAAGTTGAAAACAATAATTACCATCTTATCATTATGGATATTCAAATGCCCGACATTGATGGCATAGAGGCTAGTAAAAAAATTAAGAAAATAAACAAAGATGTTCCGATCATCGCGGCAACATCATTATCATATGAAACTTTTAATAATGAAATAATAAAAAGAGGCTCTGATAATGATTTTATAGCCTACACCAATAAGACTGTCCCAAACAATATTTTAATGAGATCAATTACAAAATTAATCTTAGATTATGAAGATGATTTTGCATATTTAGGAAATGATAAAGATAAGATTTTTAAAGTTTTAGAGGGTAAAAAAATTATTTTAGCGGATGATCAAGATCTTAATCGAGTTATGACCAAAAAAATACTCGAAAAATATCAAGTTATTTGTGTCGAGGCTAAAAATGGCAATGAAGTCAGTACTCTTTACAAAGAAAGCTTAGATAAACTAGGTAGATCAAGTTTTAATGCGATAATTACCGACATAAATATGCCTCCTTTTGACGGAGATGATGCGACAGTTGAAATAAGGGGTATCGAAAACAAAAATGCTACATCATTTTACGATAAAATTCCAATTATAGCATTAAGTGGCGATAGTTCTCCAAGTGCAATTTTGGGATATTTTAAAGTTGAAATGAATGATTATTTTATCAAGGGTAATAATTTTGAGAATCTAATTAAAATTTTAGCAAATTTTTTTATAGATGATCTTGTTTTTGAAGGCTTTAAATCGATTGAAGGCGCTAAAACTTCTAATGAAAATCAAGAAGCAAATTCAGTTCTTAGTGATAATTTTTTAAATAATTTTAATGGCGAAGAAAGATCGAGAATAATTGGTTTATTTATTGAAGACGGCAATCAAATTATTTCAAAAATTAAATTAGATTGTGTCACGGGTGACAATGACGGATTGAATTCTAGCGTCCACTCTCTTAAGGGAATAGTCGCCAATATTGGCGCTAAAAAAATGTTCAACTATATTAAAAATATTGAAAAAATTATTAGCTGTGAAGACGTTGAAACTATTGAAAATCTTTACAAAGATTTAATAATTGAATTGGAAAAACACAAAGATTAAAAAGAAGATAAAATAAAAATTTCTAATCAAATCAAGCTAATAAAATTTCTATTAAAATTTATATTTTAAGCCCGCGAAAAATGAGCGTCCATTGGCGGGATAATATACCGCCGGATCAACATTCGTTGAGTTCGATAAAACATTCGTAGTTGGCGAATAATTTTTGTTCAACAAATTTCTGCCGTCCAAATAAACACTAAATTTTTTGTTAAAATCAAAACCGGTATTGAGCCCGAGAACCCAATAATTTGCGCTTTTTATGCTATTATTGGCGTCGATAAAAAATCCTTGCGGAGAAATTTCAACATTTGGAGTGAAATAAAAACCTTGCGGATTTTCATAACGCAATTCTCCGCGAACATAATGTTTTGGGGCACCGGGAATTGATTTATTGCCGTAAGTTTTATCATTTATGAAGCGAAAATCATTCAAAGTGTAAGTTGCTCGCAATAAAATTTTATCACCAGAATTCGTTGATTTTGACGAGAAAATATTCGACAAAATTTTACTATCAAAACCAAGTTCAACACCCTGATGCATTGTTTTATCAGCGTTTATAGCCTGTGGTGTGGTATTTGGGGCAATTGTGTATAAAATTAATTCGTCTTTTAAACGCGAATGATATAAGGATAAATCCCAATTAAAATCGCTTTTTGTTCGGCGAGTTCCGACTTCTAAAGTATAAGATTTTTGTGCCGAAATATTGGCTAAACCCGCTGTGCTGGGTTGACGAACTTCGCTAAAAGTTGGTGGTTCGTAAGCGCCACTTAAATTGCTATAAAATTGCAAATTTTTATCATAATCATAAATTGCGCCAATTTTTGGGCTAGTTCCGAAATATTTTCTAACCCCACTTTGATCACCATTGCTTAAAAAATTATCGCGATAATCTCTTTTGCTATAAATAAATTGTGATCCCAAAATTATTGATAATTTTTTTGTGGCTTGAAGTGAATTTTGAGCATAAAAAACTGCATTCTCGGCGCGCTCTTTACCGTTTACTATCAAGGCTCCAGCGCTGCCATTGTTATTTATAAATTGTTTGGCAATAGTTTCTCCAAAACTTAAATTTCCTCCAACTAAAAATTCATTTTCAAAATTGAAAATATTGTGCTTGATGGTGCTATCAGCAAAGGCGCCGTAATTTTGAGTTTTTTGATCGAACACTTGAAAAATTGGGTGATCGAGATCTTTTAAATTAGTATAAATTCCAGCATTGGCGAGAAAATTTTCATAACGCCATGAAGTTTTATTGGCGAGACGTAGTAAATTAAAATTGCGTTCTTGTTTGAGTTTTAAATTCTCTGAATAAGCTTGCGAGGAATCGCTATTCATTTGCCTGCGAGTCAACGCTCCCGGAAGTTCAAGATTAGAATTAACGATGGTTAAATAAGTTCTATTTTCAACATTTTGATTAAAACGATAACCAAAATTGCTAAAAAATTTACTATCAAATTGTTGATTTTGTTGACGATAACCGTCGGATTTAAATTCGGTTAAGGAAGTGAAATAATCAAATTTATCGATAACTTTCCCCGAAGAAATATTGCCACGAACCGAACCAAAACTTCCGCCTTCAAGGCGAGCGCTTAATGGGCTGGAATTGTAGCCCGTTGGTGAAATATAATTGATGGCACCGCCAAGAGTCGCCGAGCCAAGATGGAAAGCGTTGGCGCCCTTAAAAATTTCAATGTGATCAAGGGCAAGCGGATCAATATCTTGAAAATCGGAAGCGCCGTCCGCCAAAGTAATCGGGACCCCATCTTGATAAAGATTTAATCCGCGTAAATGATAATTTCGCGACAATCCCGAGCCACGAATCGACAAACGTGATTCTTGTCCCGTGCGTTCCTGCGCAATGACTCCCGGCACATAATCCAACATATCTTTAACGCTTACAGCAAATTTATTTTGTAAATCTTTTGATTCAACCAAGCTCGCCGAACCCGCGATCTTTTTAATTTTTTCTTGCGCGGTTTCAAAATTATCAGCACTAAGAGCTTGTTTTTTTGAAGTTATAATTGTTTTTGATAAAATTGGAATATCATTGTTAGCGTAAGCAGGAAGTATTGCACTAAAACATAAAATATTAAGAGAAAAAAATATTTTTAATGATAAAAATTTTAGATTTTTATTACGAAATTTTAACATATTTTTAATTATATTTAATTATATTTAATAAAGGAATTTTGTTAAATATAGCCCCATTAAAAAAAATTAAAATATGACAAAATGTCTCAATATTAAAAAGAGATGCACCTTTTTTGGAGCTTGCGACTCAGGGTTCGGCGGTGCATATTTAAAATTTTTGCAGTTTTGGAAATGTTAAAATTATTCTCAACCAAAACCTTGTGAATATGCTCCCATTCAAGATTTTTCAATGAAGTTTTTTTGTTGATAATTTTTATTTCGGCTTTTTGTGAATCAGAGTTTTCTTTGTCGAAGGCGTCGATTATCATTTCAACATTGGCGGGTTTTGCCAAATAATAACAAGCTCCGGATTTGATCGCCATTATTGTGGTGGTAATGCTGGCATAGCCCGTGAGCATAATAATTTTTATTTTTTTATCAAAATTATTTAAAAATTTTATGACTTCAATTCCAGATTCGCCATTGATTTTCAAGTCGATAACGGCATTTGTAAAATTAGATTTTTTAACAATCTCTTCAACTTCCTTTAAACTTTTGGCGCATGTAACGCCATAATTATAACGCTCAAAAGAGCGTTTCATCGTCATTGATAAATCTTCATCATCTTCAACTATTAATATTGATTTACAAATTTTCATAATATTTAAATGGAATTACGATTTCAACTTGAGCGCCGATATTTTTAATATTTTTTACAATTAAATTACCATTAATTTTTTCTAAAGTTTGAATGGTTAAATAAAGTCCAAGACCCGAACTTTTTTTTGTTGAAAAATTGGGCTTTCCTAAATTTTTTAAAACTTTTTCATCAAAGCCACAACCATCATCGATAATTTTTATAATTAAATTATTTTCATCATTTAAAAAAGTAATTTTAATGTTATTTTTGTAAGCTTCAAAGGCATTATTAAAAATATTATAAATCGCTTGAGTAAGAATATTGTCGAAGAAAAAAGGTTGCTCAATTGTGCATAAAAATTCATATTCAAGCTCTTTAATTTCGCAAGATTTTTGCCACTTTTTAACAAGATTTTGACAGCAATTTTCGAGCGATTGCGACTCGAAAGATTCAAGTCTCGATTTTCCAGAATAATTTAAAATTTCTGATAAAATATTTTTACATTTTTGTAATTGCGAATCGATAATTTTAATATCATCTTGTAAATTTTTATCATCAAAAATTTTCTTCCAATCATTGATAATTATTGAAATTGTTGAAAGTGGCGTGCCAAGGTTATGCGCTGAGGAAGTAGCGAATAAGCCCATTTCCACCAATTGTTTTTCTTTCAAAAATTGTTGCTCCAAATTGTGAATTTTTTGTTCGCCGTCACGAATATTTTTTATAATTTTGCCGATAAAAATTATTAATAAAATTGCCGAAATCACATAGCTAATTAACATTCCGCGAAGATGTAAATCAAAATTATTATGATGCGAATGATGATTCTGTATCGCTGAATTGGCAATTATATCAAAATTTATTGTGTAAAAAAATTTACTCAATAAAAGATAAAATATAAAAGTAATTAAGGCGATAAGCCATGAAAATAAAGGTTTCAAGAGAATGGCGCCGATTATAACTTGCAACAAAAAAAGTGAAATAAATGGATTGGAAACGCCACCGCTAAGATAAATTTGTAAAGCAAAAGCGCTGACATCGAACAATAATTCAATGAATAAATTTTTGTCGCTTACGATATTTTTTTTTAAAGTGTAAAAACTTTTTACGCTAAATAAAGCCAATAAAAAAATTACCAAAAACATTAAATTTTTTGGTAAAGAAATTTTTAGAAAAACATCGACAATAATAATGGTGATGATTTGCGCGAATATTGCAATTCCTCGCAAAATAAGCAATTGCCGAAGATTTTTTTGATTGGTATTTATATTTATTTCGGCGGATTTATTCATATTTTGTGAAGCTTATTTTTTTAAAGAGACATCGCTTTTTTAACGATTTTTTGCACAATTGGTGTTATAAAAAATGCGGTTGGAAAGGCTACCACAAAGGCTATAATAAAAGATTTCATCCATATAAAAATAAAATTATTAACCAATCCTAAATTTATAAAAATCAAAACTCCCGACATTATAAAAGCCATAGTTAAGGCCATAAAAAAAGGAAAAAGAATGCGTGGATTTTGTATAAATTTTTTCATAATTTTGTTATAATTTTTTGATTAACCTCGAGGATTATTATTTTTATCAAATGCTTTTAACCCAATGAAATAAGCTACTGAGCCTTTAAGGCTTTGTGATTTTATTGTAGAAATTTTGTGATTTAAAATTAATTCTTTCGCGCAAATTATCGAAAATTTTAGAATCATTCTAATGGCTTTAAGTCTTGCAATGATTGGACCATGAATTTTTTGAGTATAATATAATTTTGACCAACCGAATTTATGCCAATAAATTTTTTCTGATTCTTGATTGGTAATTTTTGAAGATGAATTGCCGATATGAATAAGCTTTGTATCCTTGATAATAGCGGTTTTGAAGCCTTTTTTAACAACCCTTTTGCAGATTTCATTGTCTTCACAATAAAGAAAAAAACCTTCATCAAAAAAACCAATTTTGCGCATAATTTTCATATTTAAAAACATCCCCGCGCCCGTTACAAATTTATTAAAATAAATATCTTGATCCTTTTCTTTTTTAAGTTGCTCGAGGTTTTTTTGGCAAGGATGAGAAGAAATAATTTTTTTATTTTCGTCAATTACGCAATTGTGAACAATGCCACCGGCGATAGCAATATCTGGGTTTTTCGACATTATTTCGATGGTTTTTTCAATATCTTCTTCGGTTATTTGGGCATCAACATTTAAAATTAAAGCAAAATCATTTGTGGTTTGTAAAAGTGCGATATTATTGGCTCGACCGAATCCGATATTTTTGGTATTTTTTATAATTTTTACTGCCGGAAAATTATTGGCAACACTTTCAAGAGTTTTATCAGAACTATTATTATCAACAACAAAAACCTCATTTTTTTCAAGCGAAATGCTTGTTAAACAATTATTGATTATAGCATCGCTATTGTAGGTTACGATGACGATTGTAAGTTTGTTTTTTTCTAACATTTATAAATTTTGAAAAATTTTGAATAAAGTAATTATCGATGATATTATTCGATTAAGTTTATTTATCAAAATTAAAAAATTAATTTGAATTTTATAGCAAAGTTAATCAATTTAGAAGGGAGTTTTTGTTTAAAAAATGGGGACATTGCAATGGATAACCCAAGAATATATTCAAAAATAAATAGTAAAATTACGTCAGCCAGTCCATCTCCAACTCGATTATCTCCAACTCGCTTATCTCCTCCAATTTTACTTCCAGATTATTATGATTCTTCACTTGACGATCGTGATTATCTTGTGGTTAAGTGGAAAGATCAAGAAAATTCTAAAAGAAAAAGGTCTGAAGAGCTCGATCCAATTGAGGGGGAGGGTGGACCATCATCCCGAACCAAAGCAAGTTTTGCTGAAGCTTTAGGAGGAAAAGAGTCTAAAACAAGATCTGTGTAAAAAATAATTTTTTTTAAAAACTGTCCGATAAATCTTTTTGTTTGGGTTTTATGTCATAATTGTGATAATTTTTTTCATTCAGCTAATTTTTTTTAGGCATCTAAATTTTCTTTTTCAAATAGCTGAGATGACGATATTGTAAAAATTGGGGGATGAGGAAGTTAAAATTGGAAACCTAAAGAAAAAAGGTACCAGGTTACTTTTAATTTTAGCTTGGAGAAGACTAGGGTGAGGGGTTTGCCCTTACAAACCTACATTTTGCAGATATGCTCGTAAAGCTTACTGGATGTAGCTCCCCCCTTGAGGGTTATTTGCGTTAAAAAAATAGCCTAAATGGCTATTTTTAGCAAATAACGGGATTAGGAGCGAAGGCGACGAAATCCCTGGGGCAAGTCGTCTTCGAAATCAAAATGAAATTTTCAATTGAGAAAAGCGACGAAGCCTTGCGTTAAAAAAATAGCCTAAATGGCTATTTTTAGCAAATAACGGGATTAGGAGCGAAGGCGACGCAATACCAGGGGCGAGTCGTCTTCGAAATCAAAATGAAATTTTGATTAAGAAAAGCGACGAAGCCAATTTACGCAATCCCTGGGGCGAATCCTTTTCGAAGAAAAGGACGAAGCGTTGACCAACAAAAAAAATTTTATAAAAAAGGCGATTTCTTGATTTAATTTTAAATTAAAAACCCCTCACCCTAACCCTCTCCCCGCCACCGGGGAGACGCCTAGGGATTGGGCTTCGCCAACAAATAATCGTGGAATTTTTTTACATTACGGTTTTATAATCGATAAAGTGTAACCTTATAGTTTTTGAAAAATTTTTTTTGAGCGAGAATTAATAAAAATAATTTTATTTACAGTTTTTCAAAAAAATTTTAAGTAACATTCGCGATACATATTTTAATTTAAGTAACGAAAACTTGATTTTTCTTTATTTAAATTGTTGCAACTTTCATATTCGTTAGTTAAAATAGATATAAGTAAAAAATTTAGACTAATTCTTTATTTAATTAACAAATGAAAAAACAAATTTCTTTATCGAAAAAAAATAGAATTGGCAAATATGTCAAAAGCTCCATAATAGATGGCGAGTCTTTTGATAGTTACATTCCAAGTAATTTACCGCTAAAACCACCAATTGAAATGGATGAGATTTATCCATTGCTTGATAAAGCCAATACAGCACTTGGAAGATTGGACGGTATTAGCATGATTTTGCCTGATCCATCTTTATTTCTTTATATGTATGTTAGAAAGGAGGCGGTTTTATCATCGCAAATAGAGGGCACTCAATCCTCGCTTTCCGATCTACTTTTTTTTGAAAATAATCAACAATCACCAAATAATTTATTTGATGATGTTGAGGAAGTTTCTTCTTATGTATCGGCAATGAATTATTCTATTAATAGATTAAAGAAATTGCCTTTGTCTCTAAGGCTTATCAAAGAAACTCATGAAAAATTAATGAATAATTCTAGGGGCAATAATAAAAATCCTGGTGAGTTTAGAGCTTCGCAAAATTGGATAGGGGGCTCGAGACCAAGCAATGCAATTTTTGTTCCGCCTCCAGCAGAAAAATTAATGGAATGTTTAGATAATTTTGAAAAATTTCTTCATGATGAAAAGGCCAAAATGCCAATTCTTATTAGAGCTGCGATTGCTCATGTGCAGTTTGAAACTATTCATCCATTTTTAGATGGCAATGGAAGAATCGGCAGGCTTTTGATAACTTTGATGCTTTGCAATGATGGAATCTTAAAAGAGCCATCTCTTTACCTTAGTTTATATTTTAAAACCAATAGGCAAGAATATTATAATCATTTGCAAAATATTAGAAAAACTGGCGATTTTGAATCTTGGATTAAATTCTTTTTAATTGGCGTTGAAAAAACTGCAAATGGAGCTGTAACTACAGCAAAAAATATTATTAATTTATTTCAAGAGGACTCTTATTCCATTGAAAATTCTATGCCATGCGGAATTGCGACTATGTTGATTTATAAATATTTACAAAAAAATCCAATTACTAATACAAACAAAATAAAAGAGTGTTGCAAAATTTCTCTACCGACAGTAATTCGTAATATGAAAAATTTAGAGCATCTTGGAATTGTTGAAGAGGTAACTAAAAAAGAGCGTCATAAAATTTTTGTTTATAAAAAATATTTGGAACTTTTAAATGACGGACAACCGTTGAATTACCATGGGTAGCGATATAAATTAACTGTAAATTTTCAGGTTAATTTTAGATTTTTTATTTATTACAAAAATTAATCCATCGAATCCCCTCTACCCACAAGTGGAGACTTATAACCCTACACTTTACAAAAATACTCGCAACGCATACGGGATCTAGCTCTCCCCTTGAGGGGGAGCAGGCGATAAAATCGCAACGGTAGTTGCGATTTGGGAGCCGTGGGGGGTCAAAAACTTAGAACATCAACGAGTTTGAGATTATCTCAAAAACTAAAACAAAAAAAATTTAAAGATGGCGATTTCTTGATTTTGTTTTTTCTAATCCCCCTCTCCGCATCGCCAACAAGTTGACTCTGCGACTCTCCCGCAAGGGGAGAGTGATGACTATGAGAATTTAAAATATAAGTTTCAAAACCATTCACCCTAACCCCTTATAACCCTTCGCTTAGCAAAAACACTCGTAAAGTTCTCGGTGTAATCACTCTCCCGCTTTACGGGAGAGTCGCTTAAGCCAACTTGTTGGCGATGCGGAGAGGGGTCAGAAAAACTAAAATAATCAAAGCTTTCGAGTCAAGGGAAAAAATTTGAAAACAATTTTTTAAAAGAAAAGGGTACCAGAAGAAAAAAGTACCAGGTTACTTTTGATTTTAGATACAAAAAATCAATCCATTGAATCCCCTCTCCCCGCGAGCGGGGAGAGGGCTAGGGTGAGGGGTTTTAAAAAAAATTTAAAATAACAAAATCAAGAAATTGTCTTTTTTGGAATTTTTTTTGTTTTAGTTTTTGAATCAATTTCAAACCCTTTGACGCTCTAAGTTTTTTACAGGCTCTAGCTCCCCCCTTGAGGGGGAGCAGGCGAACGATTGCAACGGTAGTTGCACATCGGGAGCCGTGGGGGGTCAAATACTAACAGCAAGAACGGGCTTGAGGTTAACTCAAAAATTAAAACAAAAAAAATTCCATAAATGGCGATTTCTTGATTTTGTTTTTTCTGATCCCCCTCTCCGCATCGCCAACAAGTTGGCTCTGCGACTCTCCCGTAAGGTGAGGGTGATTACACCTAGCTGGAGAAAAAAGGAACCTGGTACCTTTTTTCGAAGATTTTGCGGTAGTTAAATTCGCGGAGACGTGGGCTTACACACCTACAAACTCTTAAAAACCTTCGGGCTTAGCTCTCCCCTTAGGGGAGAGCGGGCGATAAAATCGCAACGTTAGTTGCGATTTGGGAGCCGTGAGGGGTCAAAAACTTAGAGCGTCAACTGGCTTTAGATTATCATAAAAATTACAACAAAAAAAATTTCTAAGATGGCGATTTCTTGATTTAATTTTAAAATAAAAAATATTCCGATTTTTTGTAAAAAATTAATCTAAAAATTACAAAATTAACCTAAAAAATCACCGATTTTTGTTTAAAAAATTTATAAATTTGTGGATTAAAGTTAAAATCAAGAAATCGTCATTTATAGAATTTTTTTGCTTTAACTTTTCTTGAAACATCAAAACCTTTGATGTTGCAGATTTTTTGACCCCCCACGTCTCCGCGAATTTAACTACCGTTAAATTCTCGGAGCCTGCTCCCCCTCAAGGGGGGAGCTATAGCCCGTTGATGTTGCAAGCTCTTCTAAAATTTGTAGGTTTGAAAGCCCTTGCGGGAGAGTCACTTAAGCCAACTTGTTGGCGATGCGGAGAGGGGTCGGGGAAACTGAGATAGTCAAGGCTTTCGATCCAAGAGAACAATTTTTTTAAAAAAGACAATTTTATGGTTTCGCTATAAACTAAAAAATATAAATAATCAATTAAGGTGATATTAAAATGGAATCTCCTCGTTATCGGTATTTTTTATTAATTTTATATGTTTGCCATTTCGTTGATAATCTTTTCCTGTTCTATTTTTTAAAAAATCGATAAGGCGTTGGTTCTTTTCGTTGTGAAGATATAAGCATTCGTATAGTTGATTATTTTGTGAATAACCTTCAATAATTTGTTGAATATCGACATCTGTAATGGTTTCTAGTGATTGTAATCTTCCAAAGCGGGTCTGAGTTTCATTGAAATTAGGAGATTTAATAAATGTTTGAACTATTGACTTTCTGATCCTTTCTTCTTTGCCTAATTTATTTTTTAAGGTTCGATATATTTGATCTAAGGAATTTTTTGGAGAATCTAAACTGCTTGTTATAGCTTGAATATCATCAATAAATCCTTGCGGAGCTTCACTTTGTAATTTTAATGAGATTATTGGAACTCCGGATTGAAGAGCTACGCCAATTTCTTGATTAGTCCAACAGCTTTTAAAAAAATCATCAGTTATAAAAACCAACATAATTTCCATCGAGTTTAAAGCGCTTCTTATGGTAACTTTCCACTTATCCATTGGCTCTATATTGTCATGAGCAACAAATGAAGTTATGCCATAACCTTCTAATAATTCTGCTAATTCAGACGCTTCTTTTTTGAATTCATCTCTATGGCTAATAAACAATCTAATGTATCCAGGTTCCCAAATATTTAACTTATCAGGATTTATGATGGTTTGGCTAAGGGGTTTAAATGAAAGCTTGCACTCAGGGTTGCTTTCATCAAAAAGCTCAATTGAAACAGTTTGAATAAATTCATTTGGTAGAGATTGAGAGCATTCCAAGAAGTCACTAGTAAGTTTTTCACAAATCTCCCTTTGTGTTTTAAAATCTACTATTTTTTCCATTATCTCTTCATTTAAAAAAAGGACTATTCCATGACCGGTTGTGCCACCATCCCAATTATCGTATGAAATATTTTCTTGAATAAAAATTGATGCACAGCGAATAATTTCGTGAAATATTTTTTGATCATTATTGCGATACATTATATCTAGTCGCTTTACATAACCAGATATTTTTGAATTAATTAGATACTGTTCTGACATTGTTAAGTATTATTTTTTTTAATCAAATGTGTATTATTATTTCAATAATAAAAAATTACAAAAATTGAGTTTAAATTCACAATTGTTCATTTAAAAATATATTGAACTCACCCTTTCGCAATGAGGACAGGGTGAGATGATCTTCATAATTTTTTTAACAAATTTATTCTCTTGTAATTTTTATATTTTCCAACTTAAAAATTGACCTCGCTTACAAAAATTACCGCAATTATTTTGCCTCTTCTTTAATCTCACCCAAATTCATCCCTCTCTCCCTCATCTCTCTTACCCTCTCAACCCTCTCAACCATCTCTTCGCTAAACATTTGGTATCCCGATTCCGTTATTTCGGCGACTTGAAGCAATCCTTCTTTCGTCCAATGTCTAATCGTCGCAACGGTTTGATTTGTTGCCTTGGCAAGCTCGCCGATTTTTAAAAGTTTTTCACTTTCGGGCTCGGCATTTTCGCCTTTGATTGCTTTGAGGTAAATATTTAAAGAACGATCAACCGCTGTTGCGATCAATTTAAAATAATCATTTTTCGCATTTTCTTTTTCTTGGCCTTCGCCATTAACGAGCTGAGGTTTTTCTAGAGATTTAATGTAAGCCAAGCGATCATTTTTTCTGATAATCGCCGGTGGAAAACCCTTCATCATCAAAATCATATTCATCAATAAACGCGCGGTGCGACCATTGCCATCAATGAAAGGGTGAATTGTTACGAAGCGATAATGTGCTTCAGAAGCTAGTTCAACGGCGTGCATTTTGGTTTCTTTTTTCAGCCATTTAAAAAAATTATCCATTAAATCCTGAACCTTACGCGGATTAGGCAAAACAACAGCAGAGCCAGAAATGCGAACGGGAACGCGACGATAGATTCCGGCATTTTCGCGATCAATTTTATCTAAAATTATCGAGTGAATTTTTAAAATATCTTTTTCTCGTAAGTCGCAAGGCTTGCGTTTGATTTGCTCTTTGACGAAATCAAGAGCAGAGGCGGTGTTCATCGCTTCAAGATGTTCGGTGATTGATTTTCCACCAATAGTTAAACCTTTTTCTACGACCAAAGCCGTTTCCGCTCGCGACAAAGTATTGCCTTCGATAGCGTTGCTAGTGTAGGTTAGTTCGATGCGAAACCACTCTTCCAAATTCTTGATTAAAGCTTTATCGAAAGGACGATTTTTATCTAAAATTTTCTTTTTTTCACTGAGTTTTTTGTAATATATTTTCTTTGGCATATTTTTACATTATGGTTTTATGATTGATAAACTATAAAGTATAACCTTACGGTTTTCAAGAAATAAATTTTGGTTTTTTGGCGAAGGGAAGGGGGTTTACAAATCTTCACTTTACGAAAATACTCGAAACGATTTCGGGCTTTAGCTCTCCCGCTTTACGGGAGAGCGGGCGATAAAATCGCAACGGTAGTTGCGATTTGAGAGCCGTGAGGGGTCAAAAACTTTCAAAGACATGAGTTTTAAGATTAAGCAAAAAGTTGAAATAAAAAAAATTCCAAAAAAATATTTTTTATTTTAAAGAGAAAGTAACCTGGTGCCTTTTTTTCTCTACCACAATTTTACTCGCCTTGCAGGCGAGTTAGAGTTTTTTTTTGACAGGGTGAGATGGCGTTCATAAATTTTTTTTCAAAAAATTTATTCTCT
>CAMDCJ010000022.1 GCA_945890035.1 Rickettsia typhi | reverse complement strand
TTGACGCCGATAAAAATATCAAAACTTTTGACAATTTCGGCGAAGGCGAGGGCGTAAGATAGAAAAATTGTATTGCGGGCGGGAACATAAGTGACGGGGATCGGCGCGTTATAATTTTGATTCTCGATTTTATTATTTTTCGGCACTTCGATGTCGGAAGTTAGGGCCGAACCGCCAAAAATTCTTAAATCAATATTGGCAATTTTATATTCTTTAAATTGAAAAAAATTGGCGATTTTTTGCGCGGATTCAAGTTCAACTTGGTGTCTTTGTCCGTAAAAAAAACTTAAGCCGTAAAGTTCAAATCCTTGGCTTTTGGCAATGGCGCAAGTGGTTGCAGAATCTAGACCGCCACTTAAAAGTATAATTGCTTTTTTCATTAAAAAAATAAATAAATTGGTGATAAAATAATGTTTTAAATTTAAAATATTGTTTTAGTATAACGCAAACAAATTTATTATTTCATCAAATTTAATTAAGCGATAAATTCGGTCGCATCAATTAGATTAGAAACTTAATACCGTTTTCAATCTTAAATCAGGCGATTGAATTTGAAGGCGAGTCCGCGTAAGCCTACTCTAAGGTAGGCGCGCAAAGACGAGACCTGATAAATTCGGTCGCATCATTTAAGAGTGGAAGCGGAATTTTGGGTGGTTAGCTCAGTTGGTTAGAGCGCTACGTTGACATCGTAGAGGTCGGAAGTTCGAGTCTTCTATCACCCACCAATTCTTAAAAAACTTAATACCAAAAATTCAATAAAATTTGAATTTAAATCTTCACCAGATCAACTTGAAATTGATTCGAGATGATAAAAATCCTTGAAATATTTTTAATTATAATACTCAAAAAATGGTCAAAAAATCATTTTAAAATCAAAACTGTACATTAGGTTGCAAATTAGCGCTGATTGGTAAAATATTTTTCTAAAAAACATAAAAAATAAAAACAATGTTCGAGCAAACTTTTAAAAATATTGACGACATACTCCATAAAGATGCTGGATGCGGAAGTGAATTAGATTACGTTGAGCAAACCTCTTGGGTGTTGTTTTTAAAATATTTGGACGATTTAGAAAAAGATAAAGAAACTGCTTCTGAATTGACCGGCAAAAGCTTCGCACCAATTATTGAAAATGAATTTCAGTGGAATGTTTGGGCGGCTCCAAAAGGTGTAGATGGAAAAATTGACCACCACAAAGCCTTAACTGGTGATGATCTAGCTGATTTTGTAAATATTAAACTATTTCCTTATCTCAAAAAATTTAAAGCGGATGCCGAAAGTGCCGACAGCATTGAATATAAAATTGGAGAGATTTTTAGTGAATTAAAAAACCGCATTCAAAGTGGATATAATCTTCGTGAAGTAATTAATCGCATTGATGAACTTCGTTTCCGCACCTACGCCGAAAAGCATGAGATGAGCCATTTATACGAATCTAAAATTCAAAATATGGGCAATGCTGGACGCAATGGTGGCGAATATTATACGCCTCGGCCCTTGATTACAACCATTGTAAAAGTGGTTGCGCCAGAAATTGGCAATAAAATTTATGATGGGGCGGTGGGCAGTGCTGGCTTCTTATGCGAGGCATTTAGCTATTTGCAAAACAGTAAAAAACTTACGACTACCGATGTAGAAATTTTACAGAAAAAAACCTTTTACGGCAAAGAAAAAAAATCATTGGCTTACATTATTGGCACCATGAATATGATTTTTCACGGCATTGAAGCGCCGAATATTATTCATACCAATACCCTTGCCGAAAACTTGATCGATATACAAGAAAAAGATCGCTACGATATCGTTCTTGCAAACCCGCCATTTGGTGGCAAAGAACGGGCAGAAGTGCAACAAAATTTTCCGATAAAAACGGGTGAAACGGCTTCGTTATTTTTACAACATTTTATAAAAATATTAAAGGCGGGCGGTAAGGCTGGCGTAGTAATTAAAAACACCTTTTTAAGCAATACTGATAATGCTTCGGTGGCATTGCGTAAACATTTGTTAGAAAGTTGCAATCTTCACACCGTTTTAGATTTACCGGGTGGGACCTTTACTGGCGCGGGCGTAAAAACCGTTGTGTTATTTTTTGAAAAAGGAAGCGCCACCAAAAATGTTTGGTTTTATCAATTGAATTTAGATCGAAATTTAGGCAAGACCAACGCCTTAAATGAAAAAGATTTAGCCGAATTTATCGAGTTGCAAAAAACGAAAAAGGACAGCGAAAATTCTTGGAGCGTTAGCATAAAAAATATTGATCAAACCACCTTTGATTTAAGCGCCAAAAATCCAAATAAAAAAGAAGAAGTGGCCTTGCGCCAACCGCAAGAAATTTTAGAACAAATGAAAAATTTGGACGAAGAAAGTGCGAAAATTTTAAAGTCAATTTTGCAACTGATATGAAAAATATCGATAAAAAAAGGAGAGGAAAATGAATAAGGAAGACATTCGCTGGAAACAGAGATTTGATAATTTTATCAAAGCTTATAAAGAGCTTGAAGAGGTCGAGAGATTGGTAAAACAAAGACCATTAACCAAGCTTGAAAAGCAAGGCTTGATTCAGTGTTTTGAATATAATCACGAGCTAGCTTGGAATGTTTTGAAAGATTATTTAGAGGAGCAGGGATTTATTAATATTATTGGTTCAAAAAATGCTACTCGTGAAGCTTTTAAACAAAATTTAATCAATGATGGTGAGGTTTGGATGAATATGATAAAAGATCGAAATTTAACCAGCCACGCATATGACAAAAAATTGGCAGATGAAATTATTGACAAAATTCTTAATAAATTTTATCCAGAATTGAAAATATTCGCCGACGATTTCACCAAAAAATGTGACACAGAATGAAAGAAATCAGTGCTAAATCTGGTTTAAACCAAAACATAATTAACCAGATCAACAACATCTTTGCCAAATATCCGCAAATAAAAAAAGTTATGCTTTATGGCTCGAGAGCAAAAGGTAATTATAAAAAAGGCTCCGACATTGATTTATCAATGTTTGGCGAAGATTTGACTTATAAAATTCAGCTGGATGTTTTTGATGATTTAGACGAGTTGCTATTGCCTTACACAATTGATTTATCTGTGTTTGATTACCTCGACAACGCCAATTTAAGAGATCATATTGAAAGGGTCGGGGTGGTTTTTTATGAAAGGGAAATTAGTAGGTTGCCGAAGGGCTGGGAGATGAGGAAGTTGGGGGAGGTTTGCTATAGTAAATCATCGAATGTTTCTCAAAATCAGTTAGCCGATGAAGTTGGTGAATATCCAATTTTTGGTGCAAGTGGTTTAATAAAAAATGTGAGTTTTTATCATAGAGACAAGCCATATTTATCAATCGTTAAAGATGGGTCGGGCTTTGGCAGAATTACTAAAATGGATGCGTTTACATCTGTAATTGGGACTTTGCAATATATTTTGCCTAATGATGATATAGATTTAGACTATCTAAATTATTCATTGATGTCTGTTGATTTTAAAAAATATGTTCAAGGTGCCGCCATTCCTCATATTTACTTTAAAGATTATAAGAATGAGCCATTTTTATGGATGCCACTTCCCGAACAAAAACGCATCGTTGCTATTTTAGATGAAGCTTTTTTAGCCATCAATAAAGCAAAAGCCAATGCTGAAGCAAATCTTAAAAACGCGAAGGAGCTTTTCGAGAGTTATTTGCAGGGGGTGTTTGAGAATAAGGGTGAAGGTTGGGAGGAGAAGACTTTGGAACAAGTTTTGGTGAAAACTGAAACCGTTGACCCAACAAAAAAGCCAAATGAAGAATTTATTTATTTAGATGTTTCAAGCGTAAATAAAGAAACAAAAGAAATAGAAAACGCAACAGTTTTGCTTGGTAAAGATGCACCTAGCCGAGCAAGAAAATTAGTGAAAACTAATGATGTAATTTTTGCAACCGTAAGACCAACACACAGCAGAGTTGCTTTAATAACAGAAGAATACGATGAACAAGTTTGTAGTACAGGTTATTTTGTTTTAAGAGCAAAAGAATTTCTAAGCAATAATTTAGTTTACTATTTCCTTTTGACTTATAGTTTCAATAAACAAATGGAAAAACTTCAAAAAGGGGCAAGTTATCCAGCGGTAACAGATAGAGAAGTGAAGGGCATTTATATTTCATTTCCAAAATCATTAAAAGAACAAAAATCCATCGTTCAAAAACTCGATGCCTTATCCACCTAAACAAAAAAATTAGAAGCCATTTATCAAGCTAAAATAAACGACTTAGAGGAATTGAAAAAATCGGTTTTGCAAAAGGCGTTCGCAGGGCAATTGATAATGGATAATTGATAATTGATAATGGATAATGGATAATTTACAATGAGAGAGAATGTAATTAAAAATAAGTCGTTTGCATTTGCATTAAGAACAGTAAAAATGTATCAGTTTTTGTGTGAACAAAAAAAAGAATTTGTTATTAGCAAACAACTTTTACGCAGTGGAACATCTGTTGGTGCTTTAGTTCGTGAAGCCGAACAAGCAGAAAGTAGCGCTGATTTTATCCATAAAATGGCAATTGCTTTAAAAGAAGCCAACGAAACTGAATATTGGATTGAGCTATTGTTTCAATCAAATTATATAGATGAAACATCATTCAATTCTATCAAATCTGATTTAACCGAGATATTGAAATTGCTTGTATCAATCATCAAAACAACTAAACAAAATAGTAAAAAATAATTATCAATTGTCCATTATAAATTATACATTCAATAAATGAACGAAGACGAAACAAGAGCAGAATTAATTGACCCGAAGCTAAAGGCTTGCGGTTGGGGCGTTGTGGAGGGTTCAAAAGTTTTTAGAAACCATCCAATTACAGCTGGCAAAATACAAAATGGTGGCGTCAGAAGTAAAATTTTGCGTGCCGATTATGTATTGTCTTACAAGGGCATTAAATTGGCGGTGATTGAAGCCAAAAGCAATGATTTAAATGTGGGCGAAGGTGTGGCGCAAGCCAAACAATATGCCGAAAAACTAAAATTAGAAACTACTTATTCAACAAATGGTAAAGAAATTTATAGTATTTGTCTGAAAACCGGCGCCGAGGGTTTGGTCGATAATTATCTTTCACCAGAAGAGCTTTGGAAGAAGTTAATGGATAATGGACAATGGAAAATTGACAATGAAAATGGCTTTGGAAATAATTATCCATTATCAACTGACGATTATCAATTCAAAGAGTGGTTTGAAAAATTTGCCAATGTTCCGTTTGAAGATAAAAGTGGCACTTGGCAATTACGCTATTATCAAGAAATAGCAGTTCAAAAGACATTAGAAGCCATAGCAAATGGCAAAAAGCGAATATTATTAACTCTCGCAACGGGAACGGGAAAAACCGCAATCGCCTTTCAAGTTGCGTGGAAATTGTTTCAAACTCGTTGGAATTTAAAGCGTAATGGCAGTCGAAGACCGCGCATTTTATTCTTAGCCGATAGAAATATATTAGCCGATCAAGCCTATAATTCATTTTCGGCTTTTCCCGAAGATGCTTTGGTGCGAATAAACCCGAAAGAAATTCGCAAAGGCGGACGAGTGCCAACCAATGGGAGCATCTTTTTTACCATCTTCCAAACCTTTATGACTTCGTCAATGGAAGGTGGGGAATTGACAATGGACAATGGAGAATTGACAATGGAAAGCGGAGAAGGAAATTTATCTATTGAAGCAGAACCAACTTCTAATCATCAATCATCAACCGTCAATCATCAATTATCAACTGTCAATTATCAATTGTATCCTGCGGACTATTTTGATTTTATTATCATAGATGAGTGCCATCGCGGTGGCGCAAATAACGAAGGGAATTGGAGAGGTATTTTAGAATATTTTTCGCCGGCAGTTCAATTGGGTTTAACCGCTACGCCAAAACGCAAAGACAATGTCGATACTTACAAATATTTTGGCGAACCAGTTTACATTTATTCGTTGAAAGAAGGCATCAATGATGGTTTTTTGACGCCATTTAAAGTTAAGCGCATCAAGACAACGCTAGATGAATACACTTACACAAGCGATGACTATATTGTTGAGGGAGAAATAGAGGAGGGCAAAACCTACAAGGAACCTGATTTTAATCGAACAATTGAAATAGTTGAAAGAGAGGCCAAGCGAGTTCAGATTTATTTGAAGGAAGCCAATCAAAATGAAAAAGCAATTATTTTTTGTGCAAATCAACCGCACGCAGCATTGATTAGAGATTTAATAAACCAGTATAAAAAATCTACTAACCCAAATTATTGCGCGCGCGTAACCGCAAATGATGGTGAAATTGGCGAGCAGTTTTTAAGAGAATTTCAAGACAATGAAAAAACAATCCCAACAATTTTAACCACTTCGCAAAAATTATCCACCGGCGTTGATGCAAGAAATATTCGTAACATCGTTTTATTGCGACCAGTAAATTCAATGATAGAGTTTAAGCAAATTCTTGGGCGAGGCACTCGTTTGTTTGAGGGTAAAGAGTTTTTTACGATTTATGATTATGTAGGTGCTTGTGAAAAGCATTTAATTGACCCAGAATGGGATGGTGAACCTCTAGAGCCAGTTGAATCTGAGCCAAAACCGACAAGTCCAACCGAAGAACGCGAATGCGAGGAGAAAGAAAAACGCAAACGCATTAAAATAAAATTGCGCGATGGTAAAGAGCGTGAAATACAATCAATGATATCAACTTCGTTTTGGAGTGCAGATGGAAAGCCAATTTCAGCAGAAGAATTTTTGAATAATCTTTTTGGCGAATTGCCCAATCTTTTTAAAAACGAAGCAGAATTAAGAGCGCTTTGGAGCGATCCAAGTACCAGAAAAGTTTTGTTAGAAAAATTAGATTCGGCTGGATTTCCTAAGAGTGATTTGTTGATAGTTCAATCATTGGTAAATATGGAAAATAGTGATTTGTTTGATGTCTTGGAATATGTTTTCAATGGCAATTATAATTCACTAACGAGAGAGCAAAGAGTTGAGGCTTCGCAAGCAACCATCTTTTCTTTGTTAGATAATAGTCAAAGAGAGTTTATCGAATTTGTATTAAGCAAATATGTTGAAACTGGCGTTGAAGAGCTAGACCAGGATAAATTACCAAGTTTACTGAAAAACAAATATAAATCACTCGATGATGCAAAAAATATTTTAGGCGATACGGATAAAATAAAATTTCTGTTTATTGATTTTCAAAAATATTTGTACCAACAAGAATTTCTTCAACATTAAAAATCATTAGTAATGAAGCGATTAAAAACAGCATTTTGTTCTGGCGAATAATATAAATTATATTTATAAAATTAATCAATTATATCATTAATTAAAACTTATCAAATTATGAAAAAAATTTCTGTAAAAAATCCGATTGTTGAAATTGATGGCGATGAGATGGCGCGCATTATGTGGCACATGATCAAGCAAAAATTAATTACGCCTTTCGTTGATTTAAATATTAAATATTTTGATTTGGCGATTGAAAATCGCGATAAAACTTCCGACCAAATTACCATCGATGCCGGCAACGCCATCGCCGAATTTGGCGTCGGCATAAAATGCGCTACAATCACGGCCGACGAGGCGCGCAAAAAAGAATTTAATCTTAAAGAAATTTGGAAATCGCCAAACGGCACGATCCGCAATATTCTCGACGGCACGGTTTTTCGTGAGCCAATAGTTTGCAACAATGTTCCGCGTTTAGTTAGTAATTGGCAAACGCCGATTATCGTTGGCAGACACGCCTTCGGCGACCAATATAAAGCGACGGATTTTTTGATTCCATCGAAAGGAAAATTGACAATTAAATTTCAAGGCGATGACGGCACGGTGATTGAACATGAAGTTCATCAATATAAATCAAGTGGCATTGCCTTGGCGATGTTCAATGTCGATGAATCAATTCGAGGCTTTGCCAGATCATGCTTCAACATGGCT
This sequence comes from Rickettsia typhi, assembly GCA_945890035.1. Lineage (GTDB taxonomy): Bacteria > Pseudomonadota > Alphaproteobacteria > Rickettsiales > UBA1997 > CAILUF01. The sequence goes on along the minus strand of CAMDCJ010000022.1, from coordinate 9,271 downwards.
TTGCAAAAATCATGGCCACTTTATTTATCGACCAAAAATACCATTTTAAAAAAATATGATGGGCGTTTTAAAGATATTTTTGCCGAAATTTACGAAGCCGAATTTAAAGAAAAATTCGCCTCGCAAAAAATTACTTACGAACATCGCTTGATTGACGACATGGTGGCTTTCGCCTTGAAATCTTCGGGCAATTTTATTTGGGCTTGCAAAAATTATGATGGCGATGTGCAATCGGATTCAGTGGCTCAAGGCTTTGGCTCTCTAGGCTTGATGACTTCGGTTTTAATTACGCCAAATGGCAAAATTATGGAAACCGAGGCAGCGCACGGCACGATTACACGCCATTTTCGCGAATATCAAAAAGGCAATCCGACTTCGTCGAACCCAATCGCCTCAATCTTTGCGTGGACTCGAGGTTTGGAGTTTCGTGGCAAACTTGACGGCAATCATGACTTAATCGATTTTGCTAAAAAGCTTGAAAAAGCTTGCGTTGACACGGTCGAAGCTGGCAAAATGACCAAAGATTTAGCCATTTGCATTCGTGGCAATAAGGTTGAACATGGAAAGGATTATCTTTATACCGAAGAGTTTATCGATGCGGTTGGTGAGAGGATGGTTGGGTAATTTAATATGAGTGAAGTTATTAAATTTTATAATTTTGATGATGCTATTGAATATTCTATAAAATTTAAAAAAGATCCAAAAAACTTTGGACAAAAATTATCTATAGAAATTTTAGGAGAATTTAGTTCGATTAAAAAATGTGATTTTTCACATATAGATGATTTATTAATTAATTTTCCAAGGAATCCAGAAGAATTATTGGAATTAGAGGATTTATTTTTTGTAAAAATTACAATAATAATTCCTTATAAATGTAGTAAAATAAAATTAAAAAATTGCCGCTCCACAAATAATTTTGCAAAATTTTCAATTAAAATTTTGAACAATGATTTCAAAGATCATTTTATTAAAATTTTGAACAATGATTTCAAAGATCATTTAAATATTGAAGTTGATAATGTTAAGTTATCTATTAAAACAATAGCGCCAAGTAGTGGTCAATATCAAGTTGTAAAAATACCAATTAAATTAAATATCCTAGGTAATAATGTCGATTTATTTGATTCTTCATTTAGAAATCTGGATATTATTTTTCATAAAGATCTCTCAAATGTTGAGGCTAATTTTTATAGTTGCAATTTTTCAGGTTTTCTTAAGGTGGATTCTTTAAAAAATAGCAAATCTACAATTAATTTTGTAGATTGTAAAAGTGAATCTCGTGAATCTAAAATCGAAGTAAAAGATTGTAATGTAGAAATAATTAATTCAAATTTTTTGAATATTGATTTTTGTCTAGATGCAATCAGGCAATTTTTACTCAGGATTAATTGCAGTACAATTGATACTCTAGAGGTTGGAAAAAATCAATCTACGGAAATTATATCAACATTACCAACCTTCAAATTCATAATTTCCGAAATAAAAAAATCTTTAAAATTAAATCAAGGTGCCAAAGCTCTCGATTTTAAAAATTGCAAAATAAATGGCTTTTTAATTAATGGCGAGATAACCGAAAAGGCAATTTTCAACAATGTCACTTTTACCAATCCCCCAAATATTGGCGATATAAAATTTAAAAATTGTAATGTTGAATTTCGAGATCCTGATTTTAAAGATAAAAAAACTCCAGAGGCAATTGCAGGCTTTCGAGCCTTAAATAAAGCTTGTCGCGACGCTAATTATCATCATGGCGAAATATTTTTCCACGGCTTAACGCTCGAAGGAAGAGGGGAAGAATTGAAATATGAAAGTGATTTTGTTGAGAAATTACTTTCCGATGCTTATGAAGTATTTAGTGATTTTGGGAGAAGCGTAAATAGACCTTTATTATGGTTATTGATTTTAGGGTTTATATTTTTTGGAATTAATTATTATGAAATCAATAAAATCAACAATCTTAAATTATCAGAAAATTCAGTAATTAATAAATCGATTGTTGAAAATAATAATAATTTTGAAGAAGAGCAAAATCAGCTCAATAAAATCAATAAAAAAATAGTTATTAGAAATGCGATTGGTCCATTGAGAATAGCTCTTCCGAAAGATTTTATTGAAGATAACGAAGAAAAACTTTTTAAAGAAAAAATTAACTCTGATTTTATTTATTTTTTAAACATTATTCATGCATTTTTATCGCTGGGCATTTGGTCAATTTGGCTTTTTATGATCCGAGCAAGATTTAAATTATAATCGATAATTTTGGTTTTAAATTCATTAATATATTTTACGAAATTACTTAAAGCGCTTTCGGAGTAATAGCTCCCCCCTTGAGGGGGAGCGGGCTAAAATGTTTTAACGGTAGTTAAAACTTTTAGCCGTGGGGGGTCAAAAAATCTACAGCGACACCGAGTTTAAGATTATGTAAAAAGTTGAAATGAAGAAAATTCCAAAAAAGACGATTTCTTGCTTTTGTTTCTAAACTAAAGAAAAAGGTACCAGGTTACTTTTTTTCTCTCTGGGTTGAAATCGTTCATTATCTAAGCTTTTTTGACCCCCCACGATTCTAGAAACTTAACTACCGTTAAGTTTCTAGAATCTGCTCCCCCTCAAGGGGGGAGCAACAGCCTGAATCTTTTTCCTAGTTTATAGAAATTTGTAGAGGCGTAAGCCCGCAAGGGAAGGGTAATGAGCCCATAGGTGTTACAAGATTTACAAAACCCAAAACTCATCGCGGATACGACGATTTATTCGCCTTCGGAGCGATTCGATATTAAACTAAATTTGCTTTAGCAAATTTAAGTAAATCTTATTTTGCGAAGCAAATTTAATGCGTAGCAATTTTATTTAAATCAACCCTGCATTTCTCAATTCATCTCGAGCTTTTTCAAGATCTACTTGGAATTCTTGATTTTGCGATAAACCGCCAATCAGAAGCGTTGCCAGCTGTTTTCCGCCCGCTAAATCTTGTGGATAATGCATCCCAACTTGAACGCGATGCCAAGAAATTTGTTGAGCATAATCAAGAAATTTTTGGGTTTTATCGGGCATTAATAAACTCATGACGCTTCCGTAAATATAAGCGCCCGTTGAGTGCCCGCTTGGATAGCAATAGCCTTTGCTTGGTGAAATTAGCATCTCAACATTTTTATCAACTAAATATGGTCGCGTTATTTTAAAATGATCTTTGATATTGTCGGTTACATCGCGCGAAGTATCGCCAACTCTATCGAGAAGGGCGTAAAGATTAGGAAATTTTTGACGAGTTATTTTTTTATTAACATATTGTACCACAGTTTCGGGGCGCAATTGTTTTTCTTTTATAGCTAAATCAATCTCTTGCAGTTCAAGATTTTTTTGCATTAAAATTACTTGTTTAATTTCATCTTTATGCTCTTTGCTATTCATGGCGAAAGGTTTGTCAATCATGATCGGAGAGATTGAATCGGAACCAAAATATTTTTCAGCAAAAACATTGTTAATGGAGAAAAAATAAATAAAAAATAGTGCAAAAATTTTTGAATAATTCATAATGTTTTTTGTTATATTTTAGTTGCTCGTTTGTTTAAAACCTTATTTTATAAATTTAAAAACTTAAAATCAAAATTAATTTTTTATGAAAAATTTGACCCCCATAACATTTTATGAAGCACAATATGGCGAAACTCGTTTAGTTGCTTTTGAAATATTACAAAAATTTTTTGATGAAAAAAATGAGGAAAAAATTTCGGATATTTTTAGTGAAATTCTAGAAAAAAATGCTAAAAAAAATAGCTTATCTTTAGAAGATTTTTTAGAAAAAGTTGATGATGATTTGTTGCAACAGCTTGTAATTGGCTTGATTGATAATATTGATGAAATTAACGACATAATTTCGCAAGAAGAAGATCAGAATTTTGAGAAAAATATTTTACGATTAATAATTTTTGAATTAAAATTTTTAGATGAAAATTCCGCGCAAAATATTTTCGAAAATTATCAAAAAATTTGCACAGAAAAGAATATTAAATTCAATAAAAATTTGATAATCGAATTAATAAAAAAAATTCGTGAATATGAATTTTAAAGGCGTTTTTATTATTCGACTTTTTTGGCAATATCATTTCTCACAAAACCATCTTTCCAATCAATCATATCAACGATTTTATAAGCTTTTTTTCGTGCTGAAGAAAAATCTTTAGCGCTGGCAACGATATTTAAAACTCGACCACCAATCGCTAAAATTTTTCCATCTTTTTCAATGGTTCCGGCGTGAAGAATTTTTACGGAGTCAATAATGGCGGTGGTTTCAAGTTCTTTTTCTAACTCGCGTAAATTTTTTATTTCAATATTTTTTTTGTAATCTTCGGGATAACCATTGGCGCAAATCACCACGCAAACCAATTTTTTTTCTTCATCAAATTCAATTTTAAAATTGCCCAAATTACCGTCAATGGCGCTTTCAATCAAGGTGACGAAATCAGATTTTATTCTTGGTAAAATAACTTGGGTTTCGGGGTCGCCGAAGCGCGTGTTGAACTCAAGAAGTTTAGGATTTTCGCCGTCAATCATCAAGCCCGCAAATAAAATTCCGCGAAACGGAGCGTTGATTTTGTTCATGCCGTCAAGAGTTGGAATAATAATTGTTTGAATAATTTTATCTTCCATGTTTTTATTTATAAAAGGCGAGGGCGCGAAAGTGCCCATCCCGCCAGTGTTTAAGCCGGTTTCGTCTTCTCCAACTTTTTTGTGATCATGCGCGAAGCCGAGTGGTAAAAAGTTTGTGCCGTCGCAAATAACGAAATAGCTTACTTCGAAGCCTTTTAAAAATTCTTCGATGATAATTTTTTTGCCCGCATCGCCAAATTTTCCAGATAAGATTTCGGCGATTGATTGCGTTGCTTCTTCAAGATTTTGAGCAATGATTACGCCCTTGCCAGAAGCCAATCCGTCAGCTTTTATAACGCAAGGAAAACCAATTTTTTTAACAAATTCTAAAGCGGGTTTAACATCTTTAAAAGTTTGATATTGGGCGGTTGGGACATTATTATCGTCGGCAATTTTTTTCATAAAAATTTTTGAACCTTCGAGTTGTGAAGCTTTTTTTGAAGGGCCAAAAACACGAATTTTATGTTGCTCTAAAACATCGACTAAGCCATCAACCAAAGGCTTTTCAGGGCCAACAAAAACAAAATCAATTTTATTTTCTTCACAAAAATTAATAATTGCCTGAAAATCATTAATATTAACATTTTCAATATTTTCAGCAAGATTTTTAGTTCCAGCATTTCCGGGTAAAGCGAAAATTTGAGTTGGTTGAGAAGAATTTTTAAAAGCTTGGCAAATCGCGTGCTCTCTGCCTCCGGAGCCTATTACTAAAATTTTTTTCTCGTTTAATTTGGTCATGGTAAATTTATTTTTGATTTTCAAATTTATATTTTGTAAAATGATTACATAAATTTTTTTTAAATAAAATTCTTTTTTATGGATCTTAAAGAACACACCGTTAAATCTTACGACAAAGATTTAAATTCAATCTCTGAAACTTTAGAAACAATGCTTGAAATGGTGATGGAATCGATTGATATGGTTGCCGAGATGATTAAAACTCGCGACGAATCCTTGATTGAAAAAATAACGGTTCATGATTACAAAATCAATGCTCTTGATCATTTAATCGAAAAAAAAGTTACGGCAATTTTGGCGCTTCGTCAACCGATGGCGGTTGATTTACGCTATACAATTTCATCGTTAAAAGTGGCTTCTAACTTAGAAAGAAGCGGTGACCAATCGAAAGGAATTATTAAAAAAATTGCACGAATTGGCAAAGATAATTTTGAAGAAGGTGTTGAAAAATCTTTAATTGATATGGTTTTTTTAACCAAGCAAATGGTGCGCGATGCCTTGACTTCATTCAATCAGCAAGATTTAGAATTAGCCAATTTGGTGTTAAAACAAGATGATGAAATTGATCAAATTTATAGCGATTTATTTGGTATAATTGACAAAGAAAGTTTTAGCAAAGACCAAGTTCAGAAAATTACTAACACTTTATTCATTGCTAAAAGCTTTGAAAGATTGGCGGATCACGCCACGAATATCGCCGAAATTGCAGGTTTTGTTGTAACTGGTGAAATTAAATAAAGCATTATGCAAACTAGAGAAGAAAAACGCGAAATTGGACAAATTGCTAAAAAAGACAATAAGGATTTGCAAAATTTTGCTGAAAAATTTCCAAAAGAAAAAATGGAACGCAAGCCAGATTGGATAAGGGTTAAAGCGCCAACTTCGCAAGGTTATATTGAAACCAAAAAAATGCTTAATGAAAAAAAACTTCATACCGTTTGCGAAGAGGCATCATGTCCAAATATTGGCGAATGTTGGTCACAAAAACATGCTACGGTGATGATTTTGGGTTCAGTTTGCACTAGAGCCTGTTCGTTTTGTAATATTGAAACCGGCAAGCCTGACGCCGTTAATCCTCATGAGCCAGAAAATGTTGGTGATGTCGCGAAAGTTTCGGGTTTAAAACATATTGTTATTACTTCAGTTGATCGCGATGACCTTGCAGATGGCGGTGCCGAGCAGTTTGTAAAATGCATCGAAAATGTGCGCAAAAAATCACCGCAAACCACAATTGAAATTTTAACTCCAGATTTTTTACGCAAAAATGGCGCTTTGGAAATCGTCGTTAAAGCCAAGCCAGATGTTTTTAATCACAATATTGAAACCGTTCCAGCGCTTTACAACACAATTCGCCCCGGAGCGCGCTATTTTCATTCCTTGTGGCTTTTAAAAAGAGTTAAAGAGCTTGATCCAACTATGTTTACCAAATCAGGCTTGATGGTTGGTCTTGGCGAAACCAAAGAGCAAGTGCTTCAAGTTATGGATGATATGCGCTCGGCCGAAATCGATTTTTTAACAATTGGGCAATATTTGCGCCCGACTTTGCGCCATGCGCCAGTTGATCGCTATGTCCATCCCGATGAGTTTGAATTTTACAAAAAAATGGCTTATTCCAAAGGATTTTTGATGGTAGCCTCGAGCCCACTTACTCGCTCTTCTTATCACGCCGGCGAAGATTTTGAAAAAATGCGAGCTGAAAGGCTAAAATTATTAAAAATATAATTTTTATTTTCCAAAAATATCTTCGGCAAGTTTTTTTAAAGTAGCTTCAAGCTCTTTATTTTCAATGTTTTGCAAAGTTGAATTCACCATTTTTTCAGTATCTTTATCGGTAATTTTTTTATCCGGTAAATCATTTTCAATGCTTTTTGGCTCTTGTTTGATGATAATTTTGACGATTGATTTAAAGCCGTATAAAGTAGCGATTCTTTCAATAATTATTTCAGAATTATTTTCTAAAAAAAAGCCCACAGAGCTGTTATAGACTGATATCGTAAGCTTAGCGCCACTTTTATTTTTTTCAAAACTTACTATTTTTGGTGCGCAAAATTTAGCATATTTCGGACCAACAATTTGTGACCAATTTTTAACTAAATTATTGATTAAAATAAATTCTTTTTTGGATCCTTGAAAAATTGGTTTTAACAAATGCGACATCTTCTCTTCAATGGTTTGAAGCCCGAAAGATCTTTTTTTAAAATTAGTGTTTTTTGATTTCACGGCGAATAGAAATGCTTTTTGATAAATAAATTTTACTAAATATAATCGTAAAGAAATATAAAAATTAATCTAGTTTTTTATGAAAATTTATTGCGGTGAAAAATTTCCTTTAACTCGATTACGCAGAAATCGTAATAGCGAAGCGATGCGCGATTTACTTGCCCAGACGACTCTTTGTCCCAGTAATTTAATTTTGCCAATTTTTGTAATTGATGGCAAAAATATCAAAGAAAAAATTAATAATTTGCCAGATGTTTTTCGTTTATCAATCGATTTAGCGGTGGAATTTTCTAAAGAAGCTTGGTCGCTTGGAATCAAGGCTATCATGCTTTTTCCCGTAGTTGATCAAAAATTAAAAACCGCCAATGGCGAAGAATCTTGTAATAAAAATAATTTAATTTGTCGAGCAATCGCTGAAATAAAAAATGCCGTTCCGCAAATTTTAATTATTGCCGATGTGGCTCTCGACCCTTATACTTCGCATGGTCACGATGGTTTGATTGATGAAAATGATTATGTTAAAAATGATGCCACGGTTGAAATTTTATGCAAACAAGCTGTGGTGCAAGCTCAGGCGGGTTGCGATATAATTGCACCTTCCGATATGATGGATGGCAGAATTAAAAAAATTCGTCAAGCCTTAGACTACGAAGGTTTTGACAATGTTAGTTTGATGGCATATTCGGCGAAATATGCTTCAAATTTTTATGGTCCTTTTCGTGAAGCGGTCGGCTCGAATAATAATTTAAAAAAATCCGATAAGAAAAATTATCAAATGGATTTTCATAATAGCGATGAGGCTTTGCGTGAAATTGCTTTGGATATAAAAGAGGGGGCAGATATCGTCATTATTAAGCCGGCGATGTGCTATCTCGATATTATAAAATTAACATCGCAAAATTTTTCATTACCAATTTTTGCTTATCAAGTGAGTGGTGAATATGCCATGTTAAAATTTTTAGCACAAAATAGCGGAACTAATTTTATTGATTTGTGCTATGAAAGTTTGATTGCGATTAAAAGATCGGGGGCTTATGGTATGATCACTTACGGTGCCGTTGAGATTGCTAAATACCGCCTCCACTAATTAAATTTGCTACGCAAATTTAGCTTAATAATGAATCGCTTCGTCGCGAGTGAATCGCGACATCCGCGATGAATTTTTAGGTTTTTTTAATAATTAAATTTGCTATCGTAAATTTAGATTTGAGTTGAATCGCATCAAAGCGAGTGAATCGCGACTGGGCTGTAGCTCCCCCCTTGAGGGGGAGCGGATTCAAGAAACTTAACGGTAGTTAAGTTTCTAGAATCGTGGGGGGTCAAAAATTTATAGCGACAACGATTTTAAGATTATGTAAAAAGTTGAAACAAAAAAAATTCAAAGATGGCAATTTTTTGATTTTTTTTTAATTTAAAAAATATTTCGATTTTTCCTAAAAAAACCATTGTAATTTTAAAAAAATAATTCAAAAAATCATCAATTTTTGTTTAAAAAATTTATAAATTTGTGGATTTAATTTAAAATCAAGAAATTGACTTTTTTGGAATTTTTTTTCTCTAACTTTTTTTGCGAACTCAAAATCTTTTGATGCGCTAGTTTTCTGACCCCCCCACGGCTAAAAGTTTTAACTACCGTTAAAACATTTTAGCCCGCTCCCCCTCAAGG
>CAMDCJ010000021.1 GCA_945890035.1 Rickettsia typhi | reverse complement strand
TGAAAATAGGCATTTCCAATTTCTTTTGGAACTTTTATAATTTGATTATCCTGATTTTGTATTGCAGTTTCTTTGTCATTACTTTCTATTTTCTTCGCTTTTCTGCCGTTTAAATGGAGTTTTATTTGAAGAAAATCTAAAAAACCACCTATTACTTCTCTAGCCAATCTAATATTATCTTTCGAAAGCAAATCATTGTTAGCATATTTTACAACTGCGTCAATTATAGTTTCAAAAGAACCATCTTGATTTGTTTTTATTTCCAATCTTAGAAAACAACTAGGCTCGATTGCGTTAGCACTTGCCTTTACTAGCTCAATTGTATTGTTAATAGTTTTAGTAAATAATTCAGCATCAATGCTGTTTTTACCGCCAAAACTAACTTTAAAATTTTCTATACTTTCAATGAATTCGGTCATATTTTTAATGGTGATTTTTAATTTTAAAAAATATATTACTTATAAATTTTATTAATAATGTTTTAACAAATCAAATTTATTTTTAAGATTGAATTACGAAGAGATTGTCGATGTGAATTAGCTCTGATTTTGCTGAATTTCCGAGAATTTTTTTGATTTCATTTGAGTTTTTTTGTAAAATCTTTTTTACGTCTTCGCTATTGTAATTGCTGATTCCACTAGCGATGTGATTAAGATTTTCATCTTTAATAAAAACCGCGTCGCCTTTGGCGAATTTTCCGCGCACCGCGACCGCACCAACCGCAAGTAAACTTACTTTCTTGCTCTTTAAAGTTTCGCCGGCTTTTTCATTAACAATAATTGAGCCACTAGCATTTACAAAGCCCGAAAGCCAATTTTTTTTGGCACGCGAAGTGTGTTTTGAAGATTTATTTGCCAATTTATTACTGGTAAAAATTGTATATTTTTTATTACCGGAAATTAATTTTTTTAAAGCATCTTGTTCGATTCCACTGGTAATTATTGTTGCACAATTTGAAGAAATTGCCATTTTTGCGGCCAAAATTTTGGTAATCATTCCACCCGTTCCAACTTGTGAAACCGCACCACGCGCCATTTTTTCAATATCTTTATTTATTTTGTCAATTTGTGGAATAAATTGCGCGTCTTTATTGATTTTAGGATTGTCATTATATAATCCATCAATGTCGGAAAATAAAATCATTAAATCGGCCTCAATCATTTGTGCAACGCGGGCTGAGAGACGATCATTATCGCCAATTTTTATTTCATCAACCGCCACCGAATCATTTTCATTAATGATTGGAATTATTTTTTTTTCGAGCAAAGTTTCGATAGTATTTTTGCAATTTAAATATCGTTCGCGCGAATTACAATCTGAAGCCGTTAGAAGAATTTGCGCAACATTTAAATTTAATTTTGCAAAATAATTTTTATAAAGACTCATCAATTCAATTTGCCCAACCGAAGCGCAGGCTTGCTTTTCTTGCAAAGTAAGTTTTTTGTTTTTTATGTTTAAAATATTTCTACCCAAAGCGACCGCACCCGAACTCACAATTACGATGGTAGTTTTTTCATCAATTATTTTAGCGATATTTTGTGATAAATTTTCGAGCCATTTATCTCGCACCAAACCCTCTTCCACAAGCAAGGAAGAACCAATTTTAATAACTATTTTATTGTATTTTTGTGATTTTATTTCCATATTTTATTATCAATTAGCTAGACCTTGTTCACTGCGCGCCTTTTCAACTTGCGCTTTGTAAAGCAAATTTTGCAAAAGAGGCAAAGGATAAGGCTTAAAGTCGCCCTGCCCCCTTAAAACATAAATTCCAACCGAGCGATTAATTTGATTTTTTATGTCTTCGCTGGCGATGATGTCAGGAAAATCTTCACTTTCAATGCGCTCTTCAATTGAATTTTCGTCAACGCCATTTTTTATTAAATAATTTTTAACAACATTAATACGATTTATGATTAGCGCTTTATTCTGCGAGATCTTCATGGCGTTGTCTGGATTGGCGGTAATTAAAATTCTAAATTTGCCTCTTAGCGAGTTTAAATAATCCATAATTTCAATCATGGCTTTATTTGCCTTATCACTTAGAAGATAATTTTCGGCGTCAAAAATAATTTCAAACCTTGAAAATTCCGGCTCGACAATTTTAACATCGGGCATTTTATTCTTTTTACTTTCCTCGAGATAAATTTCTATTTCATCAATTAATTTTCCAAAATTTACACGACAATGCGATAATTCGTCGGCCATAAAAATTGCCTTCGACTCCTTTGAAGCCCAACAATCATAAAGATATGATAAATGCGCCATTTGAATGGGCATTTGATAAATTAAAGTTTGATTATTGAGAAGAATTTCGAGTTCTTTTTGCATTAAAATTAACTCTTCGATTCTTGATTTGTCAGCCCTCCATTCCAAAGGATTTTCGGGAACATAACCAACTCCATTGATTATATTAAGCCCTTTTTTAGCAAAATGTTCGGAGGCTTTTAAATCTTTAACCAACACTAATCTTCTTGAAAAATCGAGATATTCTAAAGCTAAATAAGATTCATATCCACCCTTAGACTTCAATTCAGGCTCTAGGGTTTCAAGAATTTGCTTATTAGAAATTTGAGCGCATGAGTAAGCTAAAAATGATACCGCAAATAAAAATGTGTTTAAGAAAATTTTGAATTTCATTTATAAAAAATATTTTAAAAAGTTCTTTTAAATTTATTTGTAAAAATTTCTAAAAACAACAAAAATAATTTTTATAAATTTATTTTAAAAATTCTAATAAAAATCCACTTTTCCGCTAGAAATATCATACATTGCGCCAACAATAATGATTTTTTTATCTTTTACCAAATCACGAATTATTTTGCTTTTCTTGGGAATATTATTTAAAACATTTTTAACATTTTCTTTTGAAACCAATTCAACAAAATCTTGAGACTTCGTATTTACTTGCCCCATCTTAGAAACCTTCTTGACCACGACTTGAATTTTTTTCAATAAACCCGTCAGATTGCCCATTTTAACATTATTGCAAGCACCTTTTATAGCACCGCATTCGCTATGTCCAAGAACCATTACCAATTTTGCACCCGCCACTTTGCAAGCGAATTCCATACTTCCAAGAATGTCTTCATTGAGAATATTTCCGGCAATTCGACACGAAAAAATATCGCCGAGACCTTGATCAAAAATTAATTCCGCTGAAGTTCTTGAATCAATGCAACTTAGAATAAAGGCAAACGGATATTGTTCGTCGGAAGTATCGTTAACTTGTTGTAATAAATTGCGATTCATTTTTAGATTAGTAACGAAACGATGATTACCATCTTTAATCATTTGCAGAGCATTCTCTGGCGTAATTCCATCGCGTATTTTTTTAGTTAGAGTAACCATAAATTATATTTTATTAATTGTTATACCTTTCAAAGTGAGATGAATATTTTTAGATTTAGCGTTGATTTGAAAATCTCTTAAAATTTCATAAACATCGAAATCAATAATTTTTGATTTCGAGCCATCAATTATCACATCGGAATTTTCAGGAATAGACTTTAGAAGCTGTAAAATAGCGCCCTTATTCAGGAAAGAAACCTCTTCGGCTAAAGTAATTAAGTGTGAATTTTTATGTTTATTATCGACGATATTTTCGTAAGAATTTTTAAAATTATTAATCAAAATAAAAATTATCGAAACCAACATTCCGAGAAGCACGCCCTTCAATAAATCAAATACCAGCATGCCAATAATTGTTATTAAAAAAGGTATAAATTGCTCATATCCTAATTTAAAAACTTTGATAAATATTTTTGGATTAGCCAGTTTATAACCTACAACTAGAAGAATGCAGGCCAAGCTAGCATATGGAATCATATTTAAAATATTAGGAATTGCGATGGCACAAATCAATAATAAAATTCCGTGAAAAATTGTCGAATTTTTACTTTTGGCTCCGAAGGAAATATTAGCGCTACTTCTTACGATAACTTGAGTAATGGGCAATCCACCGATTAATCCCGAAACCAAATTACCAAAACCTTGCGCTTTAAGTTCGCGATTGGTTGGGGTAATTCGTTTTAAATTATCAAGTTTATCGGTCGCTTCAACGCATAATAAAGTTTCGATACTAGCAACAATCGCTAGAACCGCGCCCATTAAATAAATTTGCGGATTGCGCAACATTTCAAAATCCGGAAAAATAAAATTATCCAAAAAACTACCAATATTTTCCGAGACGGGAATTTGCACAATTTGATGATCGGCTAAATCAACAAAATTACTCATTACAATTCCAAGAGAAACAACAACCAAAGGGCCTTGGATTAGTTTGAATATTTTGTATTTATTCATCAAAAAATTATCCCAAAATATTAGAATTGCGATCGAAATCAATGAAATCAACATGGCAATCGGAGTTATGTTAGCAACAGTTTCTTGTAGAGTCGTTATTGCACCCTTATCGATAAATTCTTCAAAATCGGTTGCGACAGAATTATCATAACCAACGGCGTGGGGAATTTGCTTAATAATAATCATCAAGCCAATGCCGACAAGCATTCCCTTAATTACCGATGATGGAAAATAATATGCAATTGAGCCAAGTCTAAAATAGCCCATAATGATTTGTAAAACGCCAGCGATACAAACCGCCACCAAGAATCCTTGATAAGAACCGATTGTGGCAATATAACCAAAGACGATTACCGCCAAACCAGCCGCCGGTCCACTGACGCCAAGCTGTGAGCCACTTAATGCGCCGGCAACAATTCCGCCAATTACGCCGGAAATTATTCCAGAAAATAATGGCGCGCCCGATGCCAAAGCGATGCCAAGACACAAAGGTAATGCCACAAAAAATACCACAACGCTTGCTGGCAAGTCGTGTCGAAGATTTTTAAATAAATTTTTCATGATTTTAAATTATAATTACTAAAAAATAAGGTGATTTATTTTAGCAATTATTGGGTGGAGAAGTTGGAACTTCGCAGATGAAATCTTGGCAGAACAAAGATTTTGTAGAAAAATTAAAGCTCAAGAAGCTTTTGAAGGAGAAGTTAGTTTTGAATGCCTCGCCAAGATAGTCTAGCTTGGATTTGTTGTTTTTTTCTGCCTCGCTTTCAATTTCGGATTCAAATTCAATATTAGCGAACTGCTCTAAATACGCAGAATTTGAATTTATGGATGCAAAATTCAGCGCTAGAAATAAACAGATTAAAAATGTTGTTATAATTTTAGATTTTTTCATGTTTTATAACTCTAAATAATCAAAAAATTTAGTCAATAAATTTATTTTAAAGCCTTAAATAAAAAATTGATTGAAGCCAATAAAGTTATGACCGCAACGCCATTTTTAAATACATCATCTTTTATTTTTAAATGTATCAAATGACCAAAATAAATTGCGACAAAAACCGGAATTATTGTCCATGAAATTCCAATAAAAAAATCAATTTCTAATTTATTAGCGAAGGACATTTGCGCAATTCTAAGTATATTACAAAATACAAAATAAACCGCCATTGTTGCGCGCAAAGAAGATTTTGACTTAAAATCATTGCGAATAGCATTAACTATGAATGGACCTCCTATTCCAAAGGCTCCTTGCGATATTGCGCCAATTATCAAAAATTTATTTTTAACAAATTTTGGAAATTCATATTTTTCAAAAAAAATCATTCTTATCGCTAAAAGAAATAAAATTAATCCCATGAAAACTGATAATATTTTTGAAGAAAAATGCATAAAAACATAAACCCCGACTATTGAGCCAAGAAGTGCCACGGGAATTAATTTGGTAAAAATTTTTATTTCAAAATGCTTGCGACTTGAGAAAGCAATATAGATTGAAGATAAAGTTCCAATATATAATCCGGCAAGAACGGTTTCTTTTACTTCGAAAAAAAATCCTAGGAATGAGTAGGCAATCAAGCCTCCGCCAAAACCAAAGATGCTTTCAAAAAAGAAGCCGATTGAAAAGAAAATTGAAATTAGCGCAGAAAAAAACATAAATTTTGAGTAAAAAATAAAATGATATTTGCTTTTAAAAAAATTTTTGCAAAAATTAAAGTTAATATCAAACTAAAATTAAACATTCATTTTTTTTCTAACAAAATCAACCAATGATGAGAAATTTCTTTTTCCTAAATAAATTATTTTTTCTTATCATTTTTTGCCAAGCTTTTGTTTGTGAAGCTTTCGCCGTAAATCAAATTCCTTCGAAAGATAATAAAATAAACTTGCTTAAAGCAAAGAAAAATAACGAGATAAAAATTTACGAAAGAGATGAAGATGAAGATAAGGAAGAAGACAGTCAAGTCAACGATGAAAGCACTCAAAGCGACTCTTCTGGTGATGGCGATTTTGGTATTATTAAAGATATAGTCGAAGAAAAAAAAGTTATCGAAAAAAATCTTGATGGCGATGAAGATAAAATCTTTTTAAATAAAGATATTTTTAACAAACAAACCAAAGAAAGTCTGCGCAAAATTATTGATAAAATTCCAAAAATCGAAGTTCATAAATTAAAAATTACCAACAGAGTTATTGCCGACACAACTACCACCAATAATTTTCAAAGCACTAACCAAAGAAATGAATTTCGCGATATAACGGGCGCATTGCGTTATTATTCAACTATTCAATTAAATAAAAATTTTGAAATTTATGGTTTGGCAAGACTTGCCAGACTTGATAACAATAGCGATATAGCGAGACGCGAGAATAATAACAAAAGTGGCAACCATCGAACATTTGAGAATTTAGGGATTAATTTAAGCGAGCTAAGTATTAAATATTCAAATGGCAACAATTCTTTAATCGCCGGAAAATTTACCACCAACTTCGGAACAGCGTGGCGCTGGAATAAAGGTATTTTTGTTCACACAATTCCACAAAATTACGCTCTAAATGAAAAACTAGGATTAACGGCGGTAACTAAATATGGCAACATTAAAAAAACCGGTCTTTATAATTTCTCATTGAGTTTATTTACCAATGATCGCAAAAACTTTGACAATAGTTTATTGCATCGTAAAAATAGCGATACAAAGTCTCAAGCCATCGCTGGCGATACTAGAGGACTATCTTCGATGACCTTGGCGACAGATATTAATTTTGAATTTACAGAAAAAGAAAAGCTTTCTTATCATATCGCTTATTCAAAATTAGGAGTTAATAAAAATGCTACGGCCGTCGCTTTAGAAAGACTAAAAAAACAAACCGGCGTCGTTTTTGGGATGAATTATAAATTTCCAATTCGAGAGAATTTTGACTTGGAAACTATTTTAGAATATGCCAATATAAAAAATATTAATGGCGATTCAAATATTTCGGATAAATACTTTACTTCAAATTTAATTCTTAAATATTATTCTAACTATAGTTTGATGATTGGCAATTCAAACAATAGAAACAAAAATCTTGCAAGCTCTAGACAATCAACGAATATAACCGAAATTAATCTTGGTTATGAATTTAATAAAAATAAGTTTTTCGATAAATTAACTACTCAAATTGGTTATTATCAAACACTTTCTAGGCTTACAACAATGTCCAGCAAAGAAAAATCTTTTGCTTTATTGGTTAGATATTATAAAAATTTTTAATGATGAAAAAAATTATATTAGCGGTACCGAAGGGCAGAATTCTTGAGGAATTAGCGCCTTTATTAAAAAAAATCGGAATAATTCCTGAGTCGGATTTTTTTGACGAAAAATCACGCAAACTTACTTTTTCAACAAACTTTTTAAATCTTGAAATTGTTAAAGTTAGAAGCTTTGATGTAGCCAGTTTCGTTAAATTTGGCGGGGCGGATATTGGCATTTGCGGTAAAGATGTAATTGAAGAATTTTCATCATCAGAATTCTACTCAATCCTAGATCTTAGAATTGGTAAATGTCGACTCGCTTTAGCAAAAGAAGTTGCTTGCAATAAAAATCTTTTAACACTTAGCAACGTTAGAGTTGCAACTAAATATACCAAAATTGCCCAAGAATATTTTGCTAAAAATGGCATTCAAGCCGAAGTAATAAAATTAAATGGCGCGATTGAAATAGCTCCTAAATTAAAACTATGCGATTTTATAATAGATTTGGTTAGCTCGGGTAAAACTCTCCAAGAAAATAATATGATAGAAGTTGAAAAAATTTTGGATGTAAGTTCTTATTTAATAGCCAACAGGACTTCGCTTAAAACTAAAAATATTGAAATAAATCAATTTATTAAAATGTTCGATGTTTAGTAAAAAGACTTTACAATATATTACTACAATTCTTCTAATATTTATCATTCAATTTTCAACTTTAATCAACAAATCGCTAGCACAAAATTCAAGTGCTTATAATGATGTTAGAAACACAACGGGTAAAGATTGCGACGAGAAAGTGGTAAAGGAAGGAGAAGAGGATACAGAAACCCATAAAAAAGTATGTTACGAATCGGATTATGATGAAAATACCGGAATGTGTAAAACAATATCAGAATTTAAGTTTGATCCATATGGTGACAATGTTGATAGAGATTGGAATTTTGGCAACACCCACTGTCTAAGTTTTATTTATGGACCTGGCATGTTACTTGAAGGTGCTTTTTATTATTGCGATTTACAATGTCCTGGTCCTGGGGCGGCTTTGCAAGGGCCAAAAGAAGCTGCAGAGGCGATATTCAAAAGTAAAATTGCAGCATTAGCTGGTAAGGTAGCATCTGGCACGACAGCTGTTGGCAACGCAGCAGTTACAACAACTGCATCAGCGTGGATTGGAATGCCTATTAACCCAATACATCTAGCGACCTTAACATATTACGGCGGTATGTGTGCTAATGCTGTTTATAGTGGGGCTGCCTTACCTTGCTGTTTTTCTTTGGGGATTTGTGGAGGCGCACTTGCGACCGCTGTGGCAGCTTTAGCCAGCATTTGGGATGTCGCGAAAGATAATTTTTACACTACAACTATTTGTGGCGCTGGCTGGAAAGCTTGGAAAAAAGTTACTGAAGACGACAAAGAAGAAGAATGGAAAACTCTTGTTGGAAATTATGCACTTTGCTTAAATAAAATATTTGGAAAATCTCCTTATTGCGCCCCTGGTGTCACGAATGACCCATCAGATGAAAAATGCCGAGAGGGACCAGCACCTCCCAATTGCAGTGCTTCAAAAAAAAATAAATCTCAAGATCAATATTGTAAATTTACTAATGATAATAAAGAATGCACCAAAACAAACGTAGGTGAGAATTTTGAAGTAAATTTTAAAAACATATATTATCGAGAATTTCTTTTTCAAGGAATTGAGTATGTCGACAACGGGACAGGCGCATGCAAGAATCCAAAAGGCGAAGAATGGGAAAAACTTTTGGGATACAAAGATGGCTATCAAAGATATTATTTTAAAGGCTCGAATCAATTCCCGAATTTTGCTTGTAATAGATTTTTAGAGTTAGGTCCTACAAATAAAGATGGATTGGAAGCCTTCGCTTGTTGCCAAAAAAATAGTCAAAAAACCATTTGCTTGGAAAGGATTGATGATTCTTCCAATCGGCTAGATCATAAATTTTGTAGACTTGGCGAAGAATGTGAAACCAAATTAAATAAAACCTACTTCCCAATTAAATATAAAATTTTTGAATCAGAAACGAGTAAAGATCATATTTGCGCGCAAACATATACCGTCTGCCCTTATGACCATAATGTGCAAGGCGGAACTGATAAAAAGAAACATTATTATTACAACCCAAAAATTGTAACTAATTTTTGCCAATATATGAATCATTGCGTAAAAGTAGCACCCATGTCTGAATATCCTTACTTTGATGCCGATACTTTTTTCTTTTCTGAATCATGCAAAGATTTGCGAGGAGACTCTCAGTTTTTTAACGAAAATGAAGTTGGTAGATCTTCTAAATCTTCATCAATGTATTCGCGAAACTTCTCTGCCCCAATGGTACAATGCTTTAAAGAAACTTTGGAAAATAACTTTATGCAAAAAGTGGGCCAAACAATTTGCAAAGATTTAGAGGAAACTCCTCAAAAAACTAGAGCAAATCCCGAGGGGATATGCCTCAGTGGCGAGTATACGCAACGCAAAGGCGAGTTATTAAATCAAACCTTCTTTACAAAAGTTCAAAAGCGCTTTTTATTTCCAATTAAAATAGCCCTTGTTTTATCGGTAGTCATGTTTGGTTTTAATATTTTATTAGCAACCCCCGAGTCTTTTATAAATAAAAAAACAGTGATGACTTATTTAGTAAAATTTGGATTGGTTTATTTCTTTGTCGTAGGAAATGCTTGGCAAGGATTTTTCATGGACTCGGTAATGAATTTATCCTCTGAATTTGCCAATATAACTTTTAGTCCAAAATCAACTATAGATAATTCTAACATTGGTGATGATGGATGCCACTTTCCAAAATATAATCATTTGTCACTTTTAGATCCAAATACAAGCAAAACAGATGATCCCAATGCTAGAAAAAATTATATCAAAACCATCAAGAAAAACCCCTCATATCCACCAGGGAAAAGTTATTTAAGAATTTGGGACACTCTTGATTGCAAAATCGCTAGAGCCATTGGTTACGGACCAAATGTTTCAACTCCAAATCTATTAAAAATGATATTTGCCGGATTCATATCTGGGAGCTTGGGAATAATGTTCTTTTTTGCAGCTTTTGCATATGGAATAATGCTTTTCTCAATAGCACTTCGCGCTATCCACATAACAATAATGTCAATAATGGGCGTAATTTTATTAATTTATGTTTCGCCACTCACGATTACTTGCGTCTTGTTCGAGAGAACCAAAGGAATTTTTGAAAATTGGTGGAAACAAATGCTTGGATTCATTCTCCAACCCATGATTTTATTTGCTTATCTTGGCTTAATGTTAACGGTTTTTGATGATCTATTCATTGGCGATGCAAAATTTAAACCTTCTGTAAATGGAGAGCTCCCAGAGATTGATTGTGCTAAAGTCGACGCAATAAAAAGCAATCCTAATGAAAATAGCATTTACTGTATTTTACAACTTGATAGATATAAAAGTTATAGTGGCTTAGAAGTCTTTGATTTAGCAATTCCAGTTCTCATGTCGATGACTAAAGAAAAAATTAATACCCTTACAAGAGCCGCAATTATCATGTTCGTATTTTTAAAATTTTTAGATACAATAACGACTGTTGCTAAAAAATTGGTTGGCGGAGCGGAACTTAAATCTGATTCAACTACTAATATTCAAAATCTACTTAAAAAAGTTGCGAAGGGAGTTCAAAAAAGAGCTCTCAATACAACGAAAAGGGCTGCAACGAAAACATTACCAGAAGTCGCTAAGGGAGCAATTCGCTCCAAAGACAAGCTAATGCCAAAAAGTGAAGGAGGGGGAGAAAAAAGCTCTTCTAATGATGCAGTCGGTGGCTCTCCACCAAATGAATAATAAATAAATTTTTTAAGTTTAAGTCGGACAATTTTCAAAAAAACTTTTTGAACGCTTTTTGCGATGAGTCATTATTGCAAAACGATGTGCTTCATCGCGCAACCTTTGCAAATAATGCATTACTGGAGAGTTCTTCTCTAAGGTAAAAGATTCTTTATTAATTTGATGAAAATATTCCTCGCCCGCATTGCGATTTTTCCCTTTTGACATGCACATAAATGGAATTTTAATGTTTAATTCGCTAAAAATTTTCTGTGCGGAAGATAACTGCCCAAGCCCACCATCAATAATAATCAAATCTGGAAATTCGGTGGTTTTTAATTTTGAAAATCGTCGCAACAAAACCTGCTCAAGCATCGCGGTATCATCTTTTCCATCTTTAATTAAAAATTTTTGGTCATTGTCGATTTCCGCTTTATTTTTAATATTGAATTTACGATAACCACTTTTTATAAAACCGTCTACTCCAGCCGTTATCATAGCTCCAACGGCATTCTGTGAAGAAGTGTGACTATTGTCATAAACTTCAATTCTTTGTGGAATTTTTGATAAACCGAAAATCTTTTTAACCTCAAGCAACAATTGTTTGTTGCTTAAATTATGCGAAATCTTTTGCTCCAAGATTTGCATCGCGATCTTCTCGTGATCCTTGATTAAATTGATCTTATCGCCTTGTTTTGGAACCAAAATCTCAACTTTTTTTTGATTATTTAATGAAGTTAAATATTGTTGCATTAAATTTTTTTCTTCAATCGCAAGCCCAATAACAACGCTAGTTGGCGGAGTTTCATTTAAATAAAATTGGCCAATAAATCCCGTCATTAATTCTGCTAAATTTTTGCCATCATTAATGTCATAAAAATAAGGTCTGGCGCCGTAATTTTGACCAAGTCGATAAAAAGAAATATAGATACAAACTCTATTGCTAACCGTTACCGCCACAATCAAATCAAAGTCTTTGGCGTTATCAAAATTAATATTTTGTTTGGCTTGAATTGCATCTAAAGATTTAATTTTATCACGATAAAGTAAAGCTTTTTCATACTCAAAATTGGCGCTATAAAATTGCATTTTTTCACGAAAAATTTCTTGAACTTCCTGAGATTTTCCACTTAAAACATCGACGGCATTTTTAATATTTTCCTTATATTCGTCCTTAGAAACTAAACCAACGCAAGGTGCGGTACATTTTTTTATTTGATATTCCAAGCAAGGTTTTTTGCGCGATTTAAATTCTTGATCGGTACAATTTCTAATTAAAAAATTTTTACGCAAAACATCAATGGTTCGATTGACATCTCCCGCATAAACAAAGGGTCCAAAATATTGCCCTTTATTGTTTTTTAATCCACGATATTTAGAAATTTGTGGAAATTCGTGATTTGAAATTAAAATTTGCGGAAAGGTTTTGTCGTCTTTTAATAAAATATTAAAATTTGGCGATAATTGTTTAATCAAATTATGCTCTAAAAGCAAGGCCTCGATTTCGGTTTTTGTAATTACATATTCAACCTTCTGCGCCAATGTTACCATGCGCAAAATCCGCATCGAAAGATTATTTTTATTGGTATAGTTCGAAACTCTTTTTAATAAATTTTTGGCTTTTCCAACATACAAAACATTATCTTTGGCGTCTATAAATTTATAAATACCACTTGATTTAGGAATATTTTTTAACTGTGATTTGATTAAATCAATCGACATAAATTTATAAAAAACTAATTGAAACTTTATTATTTAAAACAATACTAGAAGTAAGATTATTTATTTAATCAAAATCTATAATAAAGTTGTTTTTTATTAATAAAATAAATTATACCATTTTAACTTGGAAATAACCAATTTAGCAAAATATTTTTAAGAAGAAATCTTAAAAAATCAAGTTGGCTTGACTTCCTTATAAGCTTTATTTTCAAGCTAAAACGATATAATTTATACAAACCTTCATATTTTTTAAAAATGGTCATTAAGCCCGAACAACTTGAGGAAATAAATCAATTAAAAACACAAAAACAAACTACGATTCGTCCAGTTTCCGCTGAACTTGAAGAGATTTTATATCATCCATTTGAGGTTCTAGATCATGGCTTCGTTCGCGTGGTCGATTATATGGGCAATGATTCTTCGGTTGTTCAAGCGGCTCGAGTTTCTTATGGTTCCGGCACCAAAAAAATCAATGCCGACACCGCTTTAATAAACTACTTAATCGCGCATCGCCACACTACTCCACTTGAAATGTGCGAAATAAAATTTCATATCAAATTACCAATTTTTGTGGCGCGTCAATGGATTCGCCATCGCACCGCTTCGGTTAATGAATATTCCGCGCGCTATTCAATCATGGAAGATGAATTTTATATTCCTCAAGCGCAACATTTATCGGCTCAGTCAAAAGTGAATCATCAAGGTCGCGATGAAACCAAGATTCTCAATCAAGAAGAGCAAAAAATGGTTTTAGATATTTTGAAAAAAGATAGTACAAATTCTTATCAAAATTATTTAAAAATGATCAACCAAGATGAAAAAGGTAATATTTTAAATGAAGAAAAAGAAGGCTTGGCGCGTGAATTGGCGCGCATGAACTTGCCTTTAAATTGCTACACTCAATGGTATTGGAAAATTGATTTACACAATCTTTTGCATTTTTTAAACTTGCGCGCCGACTCTCATGCACAATATGAAATTCGTGTTTACGCTGAAATAATGCTTGATATTGTTAAAAAATGGGTACCTCATTGTTATCAAGCTTTTATAAAAAACAATAAAACCGGCAAAAATTTTTCCGGACCAGCCCTTGAGGTAATTAAAAAAATGCTCAAAGGCGAAAAAGTCTCCCAAGAAAATAGTGGATTAAGCGCTAGAGAATGGGGAGAGTTGATGCTTACTATTGATATAAAAAATTAATAATTTAATTTTCACTTACTAACCTATATTTAAAAAATTATGTCTCTCGGAATTGGTGAATTACTCTTAATTCTAGTAATTGTTTTTGTGCTTTTTGGCGCGGGCAAGTTGCCTCAAGTCATGAATGACATAGGCAAAGGAATCAAAGGCTTAAAAAAAGGCTTAAAAGACGAAGAGAAAAATCTAGAAAATAAATCCGAAAACACTTTACAAGAAAATCAGTCTAAAAATAATTCAATCGCTAAAGAATAAATTAATCATTGTGTCATCGGAAGATAAAATAAATTCAAAATACAATAACAGCAAAACTTCCATTGCCACAAAAGCAATCGAAGATGTTGTTAAAAGTTCATCGGCTGATCGCGTTGCCATTAATGATGTCATTAATGCCATGGACGCCGTGGGCTTTGGCTTAGTAATGATGATTTTTGCTTTTGCAATTATCATTCCAACGCCACCGCCCTTCCCCAGCATCATCTCAACACCTCTTGTGATTTTTTCTTATCAAATGTTTATAGGATATTCTTCACCGCGACTTCCTAAAAAATTCATTAATTTATCAGTTAAAAGATCAGTTTTAGCAATGTTGGTGCAAAAATCTTCTTCATTAATTAGAAAAATCGAAAGATTTCTTAAGCCTCGCTACACATTCATGACAAAGCCTTTGGCCGAAAGGATTACAGGTTTTTTTATGTTATTTTTTTCAAGCTTTATTTTACTTCCAATGCCTCTTTCAAATTACATTCCGGGCTTAGGAATCTTGATTGCATCTTTTGGAATGTTATCAAAAGATGGTTTGGTTATTATCCTCGGAATCGTTGTTGGATGCATAGGAGTGGCTATTTCTATAACGGCAGTTTTTTTAGGACTAGAATTTATTACCAACATCAAAAACTTTTTTTAATACAAAATAATTCTTGACAGCTTTAAATCTAATTTTATTATTTGAAAAATATTTTTTCTAAAGTCTTTTTTTCTGCCGCATTTTTTGCACAGTTATATACCAAAAATATTCACAAATTTATTTCATATCAAATTTACATTTCAACTTTAAATCAATCAATCCTTAAATGTCAACCCTAACATTGCGCTTCAACGCTTCAAGCGCCTCAAAAAATAATGATGCTAACCCTGAAAACAAAGTTGTTGAAACTGGCAACGAAAATCCTGATTCCAAAAATAACGATATGCCGATTGAAAATAAAACTCCAAAAATGCAAACTGGAAACTTAATTAGAAGAAGCAGTCAAGCTCATCCTAAAAAACCTATCGATGAAGCTATTATTTCAAGTCCAATATCAATTCCAAGTGCACCTGAATCTGAAAATTCTCAAATTCAAAATAAAGCACCAGCGCTAGAAAACAATGGAAGCACAGAAGAAGATGAAGCTTCTTTAGAAACACCAAATTCTGGCGCCAAAACGCTAAACTTAAAAGATTTAAAAAATCATCCAGTTGAATATTTAGTAAAACTTGCAATTTCCATGGGGCTTGAAAGCGTCAGTGAATATGGACGCCAAGACATTACTTATCATATCTTAAAAAACTTTTCTGATCAAAATCCTGAAAATGTTATTCTTGGCGAAGGTGTTTTAGAAGTTCTCGAAGATGGCTTTGGTTTTCTCCGCGCCCCGGAAATGAATTACTTCCCTGGATCTGACGATATTTATGTTTCGCCAAGTCAAATTAAACGCTTTGCTTTAAGAACTGGTGACACCGTTAAAGGTCAAATTCGCGCTCCAAAAAAAGGCGAAAGATATTTTGCTCTTCTACGAGTTAATGAAGTCAACCATGACTTGCCAGAAAAAATTCGTAATCGTGTATTTTTTGACGATCTAACTCCGCTTTATCCGCAAAAAAAGATTAATCTTGAAGTTGATAAAACCGCTACCAACGCTGATATTAGCACTCGTATCATTGATATGATCACTCCGCTTGGAAAAGGACAAAGGGCCTTGATTGTTGCCCCTCCGCGTACTGGAAAAACTTCATTGATGCAAAATATTGCTCACGCCATCACTTCAAATAATCCCGAAATTATTTTGTTAGTTTTGCTTATCGATGAGCGTCCTGAAGAAGTTACCGACATGATTCGTAGCGTTAATGGCGAAGTCGTGAGTTCAACTTTTGATGAACCAGCTACGCGTCACGTTCAACTGGCTGAAATGGTTATCGAAAAAGCTCGTCGCTTGGTCGAAGCTAAAAAAGATGTCGTTATTTTACTCGATTCATTGACTCGACTCGCTCGCGCTTACAATACCGTAATCCCATCATCAGGTAAAGTTTTAACGGGTGGCGTTGATTCTAATGCTCTCCAAAAACCTAAAAGATTTTTTGGCGCCGCTAGAAATATTGAAGAAGGTGGTTCTTTAACTATTATCGCTACCGCTTTAGTTGATACAGGCTCTAGAATGGATGAAGTTATTTTTGAAGAATTTAAAGGTACGGGCAATTGCGAAATTGTTCTTGATCGTAAAATTTCTGATAAAAGAATTTTCCCTGCCATCGATATTACCAAATCTGGCACGCGTAAAGAGGAACTTCTCACCGATCGCGCGACACTTTCTAAAATTTGGATGCTTCGTCGTATCGTGAACCCAATGAATCCAGTTGAGGCTATGGAATTTTTACTTGAAAAAATACAACATAGTAAAACCAATGAAGATTTCTTTAGATCGATGAATAGCTAAAAAACTTTAAGTTTTATTTTAAACTTAAATTCTATACTTCAAGCCCTTATTCACAAAGGGCTTGAAGCGCTTTAAAAAATAAATCAACCTCCCCTTCTTTTGTTTTAATCCCCAACTTTAAAACTTTCACCATTTGCTAATTTAAAATTATTAAATGCTTAATGAATATAAATTGGCATTGCAAATCATAAATCCCGAACCTTAAACTTAAAAATTTGCCATAAAATGATAAATATTTTTACACTTTTTGGCATAATTAAAAAAATGGGATGATGGAAATCACTTTCAAACCTACAATCACATGATCTAGTAACAAAATCTTATATTTTTTTTATAAGATATGCTATTATTTGGTTAAAAAAATGATAAAAAAAATGCTTAAAATGCGGTAAATT